>DAIMGK010000065.1:0-23181 GCA_036723985.1 Flexilinea sp. | reverse complement strand
GTCACTTTTTCAGGATCCTCATCAGGGTTCTGTCTCTCCACCAAACAGTTTCCGGATATGATCTTCCCTTTCGTGGAAAATTGCAATGACACGGATGGTATCTTCTTCTATCCGGTAAAAAACATGATGATGTGAGGTATATATCTTCCTGTAGTCGGTTTCGATGCCATAAACGTCTTGAACGGAAATGCCCTGCATTTCCGCTGTTTTCAAAGAACGAATCCGTTCGCGGATCTTTCTTTTGGTGTTCACAGCGATCTCGCTGCCGAACATCATTGTGAGATAAAGCCCTGTTTCCTGCAATTTTTCGATGGCGTCCGGGGTATAGACCAGTTTTTTCAATCAATCCCCCAGGATCCGGTCAGCATCTTCTTCAGATATCCATCCCTCACGCTCGGCCCTGGCTTCGGCATTATGAAGATTTTCCATCAGCTTATGAAAGGAGACCATTTTATCAAGTTCATCCAGTTCTTTCATGTCGATCAGGGCAAATTCACCATGTCCGTTCTTCGTCAGGTAAATTCGTTCTCCGTAACGTACTTCTTTCAGTACATCCGTATAATTTCGCAAATCAGATACCGGTCTGATATTTGGCATGATCATCCTCCTGAAATAATTATACTATATATGATGATAAATTTAATGCTGAATTCAGCCCTGAGTTTAGCCCTGACATTTTTATTCCCGGAGAAGCACTGATAAATTCTGCTGCCTGCCGGAGGAGGGTCCCATTCGGATGCGCGGTGACATCATGCGAACAATCCCCGATCTCCGCTGATCAGTGTTTTCCCGATTTCCTTTCCGGATCCTTGAGAAAGCGCAGAGCACGAAAAATTCTGGAATTCCGGGAGTCATCGCAATGCTATATTTCCGTCATCGTTTTTACAGAAGGGAAACCAAAAAGTCAGCAAACGCTCCGGGAAAAAATTTTGGAACCTGGAAAAATCTCAGTTTAAATAAAAAAGAGCGGCTAACGAGATTCGAACTCGTATGATCACCTTGGAAGGGTGACGTACTGCCATTGTACGATAACCGCTTATCTGATTTTATTTTAGCATAAGTTTTACAAATTGCAAGATTAATTAAAAAATTCGTTACCAAATTCATATTCATATCGGGGACTGTACCCGAAGGGGACTGTACCCCGGGACACGTATCCCAACTCCGAACCTCAACCGGGCGCAGCCCGTATTGTACCCCGGGACACGTATCCCAACTCCGAACCTCAACCAGGCGCAGCCCGTACGGTACCCCGGGACACGTATTCCGGTTTCGGCCTCAAGAATAAAAAAAATGAGAGGGAAGGTGAAGAGCATGAGGGGTGACGCTACCGGGGTACAGTCCCCGGGCGGTTCTGGAAGCCGGGAATGTGGGACAGATGTACCTGGTGCAAGTGTCCCACATTTTGACTCAGGTTCCTTTGACTCAGGGACGCGGGCTGTAGAAATAAATATCCCGGATGCTCCAATGGACATCGGCGTCCGCACGGTTCCGGATCCGCAGCAGGGGGGTGCGGGTTTCGGGGAAACTGATGTCAAACAATCCCGTCACGGTGATGGGAAGCACCGTCCATGTCTCCCCATCCTCTGAGATACTGATCTCCGGATCGCGGGCATATTCCCGTTCGTCATCTCCGGGCAGGACCGACAGACCGGTCAGTGGAACAGGATCCTCGAAAGCGAATATAAACTGCTCTTCCGTGGACTGCGGGGAGGGGCTGCGCCATTGGGTCTCCGGCAGGCCATCCGCGATCTCGGGGACGGCGGGCGTCAGCTGTTTCAGCTTCACTTCGGCGGCGGGGATCCGTCTGAAGACCTCCGCCAGTTTGATGCCGTCCCGTTCGACGCCATAGACCGGTTCATACAGCGGGATCTCCTTTACATTGCCGACGGTGCCGCTGTAATTGAAGATCAGGTATTCCGGCGGATAGCGGTGCAGGGCGAGATAGTGCTGGATATAGAGCCGCCTGCGCAGTTCCGGCATCAGCCCGATGGAGGCGTTATCCAGGCTGCCGTTATATTCCCCGACGCTGATCTCCTCCGGCTCCTGCCTTCCGATCCATTCAAGGCATTCCGTGGTGGAGAGCCGCCAGTAATCCCGGTCAAAATCACCCTCCCGGCCGCGGAACAGCGGATTCAGGTAGATGCTTTCATAGGGATGCGCCTGCCGGATCCAGAGGATGCTGAGAATGAATGAGACGGCGGCGAAAAGGACCGTGCCGTAACGGACGGCAGGCTTTGCCTTCAGCAGCCGGCAGATCCCGGCGCTGTAAAGCCACAGGATCGGCAGATATAGGAAATAAAAGTGGCGCCAGCCGTTATAAAAAGTCAGGCGGAACACGATCCCGATCAGCAGGACCGCCGCAAGGATCACCGTCATCCCGCAGGAGATCAGCAGCCGGAGACCTTTCCCCGAAAGTTTCGGTCCGGGTCCTGCAGCTGTCTGTGCCGTCCCGAACTGAGATACGGCCCCGCGGAGGGTTTCAAAAATACCCGCTGCCGCTGCCAGTGATGCCATGAGCGGTGTGGTGATGAATATGTACACCGGGATGAAATACCAGGGCAGCTGATTCTCTTTGACCGCTTCTCCGAAGAACAGCATCGTGGCGTTGTTGTTCGTCTCCAGAGAACGCTGCTGCGTGGACAGGTGCCGGAAGGCTTCCGGGATCGTCCGCAGCGGATGGTCCCAGGCGATGGGGTAGAACAGCAGCCATACGGCAGCCATGGCGATGAAAAGCGGAATGAGATGCTGTTTATCCTTCGCGCACAGGAAATAAAGCGCGGGAAAGATCAAAAGGACAAGGCCGAATATCCGCGTGTTGACCGCGACCCCGAAGGCGATCCCGCAGAGCAGCCCGGTCAGCCATCCGGGGCGGCGCGCGAAGAGGCAGAATGCCGCCAGTGAGATCATCATCCAGGAAAGAAGCATGATATCCCGGTCATTGTAAAAAATGTCCCCGAAGATCCGCGGCAGCAGCATCGCCTGGAGGACTGTGAGGAGGCAGACCCGCCGGTCCCCGTAAAGGTGAGATAATACCGCCGCGAAACAGCACAGGCCGGTAAAATACATGAGAAAATTCCAGAAATGCCGGACACGGATGACGGTGCTGCTGTGCATGCTCCATCCCCGGAGCGCTTCCAATAATACTGTCGGAAAAGCCGCCGCCTGGCCGTAGTAGCGGTTCACATAATCCCCAAGCTCCGGCAGTTTATCGAAATCTGCCGGATAGGGCCGGTGGAGCCGCCGCATCAGCGTCCGCCAATAGATATGCCCTCCGTCCACCTGGATCATCTCATCCGGTGTGGCGCCGAAGTCCCGGAATATCCGGAGCCCGCAGATAAAAAACACCGCGAGCGCCAGTATCGTCAGTACCAGCCCAAGATCAATTCTGCCTTTTTCAGAACGCAATGCTTATACTCCTCAAAGTGACGCCCCATCGGGGACGGTTTCCGCAGCCGGGGACGGTTTCCGCTGTAGGGGACGGTTTCCGGAGACTCTGTATAGAGTCGGAGGGAACTGTCCCCACATATCTCCGTCCCCACATATCTCCGTCCCCGCATTTCCCTTGCTCCCTGATCCGTTTCTCATTCTTCGCTTTTTCTTAAGATAAAGTTCCCCTTCTCCGTCCGGCCGGCGCTGAATCCCATCGCTTCAAAATGCGGGATAAAGCGCTCGTTTTTCACCGGAATGTAAACCGCGTCCGGGACCTTATCCGGGTTCAATTCATAAAACCGGTCCAGCCGGTCGATCGTCCATTCGCTGATCCAGCCCATCCAGGAAGAATAAGTCCCGTATTCCTTGTCCGTGTCCAGGTAAAGGCACGGATTATTGATCAGGAACAGGACCTTTTGAATCCCGGGATCCTCCTTCATCAGGGCTGTCTCTTCCAGAAGGGAATTGTAATACTCAAGATTCGCCGGAGTCATGCGGATCCCCTTCTGCGACCCTGTGTGCGCACGGGAGATCTGTTCGTCGAGCCCGTTTTCGTAGGCGATGCAGTTATACCGCAGGAACAGCTCTCCGCCAAGATGCACCGCGAAGAAAAGCGCTGCTGCGCCGATCAATACAGCTCCGGACCATCGCGGGACAGGCAGCGAAACCTGATCCTTAACAAAAACACTGATGAGAAACGCGCTTGCCATGGCGGATAAGGTCATGGCGTTCGCCATGGCGTAAAAGCCCTGGTTCGAAGTGAAATTCTGGCAGTAACTGTAGATCACGCCCGGCAGCCATAACAGCAGGGCGATCCTGCGGGCTTTCCGGTCCCTTATGTGCGGCAGACAGTAAAGGCCGATCAGGGTTACCGGTACCATCACACAGTTGATATCCCGGTAACCCCGGACAAATTCCAGCAGCCATATCCCTGCCAGGATACATATTGCCGTGAAGCACCAGCCTTTGGCTTTCTTCCATACCAGGCTGATCAGCATGGCAGCGAAGGCACCCGCCAGAACAAACGGCGCCGATTTTGCCGATTTGAATATCTCGATGAAGTACTGGCCGGTCTTATAGAAAAATCCGTGGTCCGGATGTTCCGGGTCGTCCAGGATGATCGGTATGTTCTGCAGGATCGAATGAATATCCGCCCGGGAAAGGACGAAAATGAGGAAAATCACAAGCACCAGAAAAGCCCCCATACTGATGTAAAGCCATATTCCGGTGAGCCCCGGATCCCGTTTCCGGAGCATCAGCGCTGCCAGGCTGAAAATGCCGTAAAGGATCAGCAGGTAAGGGCAGCACAGGACGGCGCAGGCAAGAAATATCCCCGAGAGGAAATACTGTGCCTTCCGGTATCTTTTCGCTGTAAGTGTGATGATACAGGCATTGGCCAGCATCAGTACGCCCATGGAGTTGTAAGACAGCGCCGGCATATCAAACGGAGCGTACATCAGGAATGTCAGTGATGCCAGGATCGCCCCGATGTTGGAAAGCTTCCGCAAACGGTAATAGAAGAAGATCGCGGCACATCCCCACAGGAAGGTGTAGATCAGCCGGAAATTCAGAAGGATCCCGACGGTGTCATGGATGAAGGTAAAATACAGTTTGAACAGCGGCAGCATCAGCACCGAAGACATCTGCAGGACGTGCCACTCGTGTATGAAGAGCCCGTCTTTCCATTTGAAAAAATGGTACGGTATGGATATGTACAGCGATTCATCGACGTTGCAGTATCCGTACTGGCATTTCCAGAACATGACGCTCCAGATCAGGATAAAAGCGATGATATAACAAAGATCGGCCAGCCTGAGCACCGCGTCCATACGCCGGGGACAGTAACACAGCTCATAAAGCGACTGACTGACTTTCAGGCTCCGGAACAGCCGCCGCCGCTGATTGTCGATCAGCATCGCCGCCAGTGCGAAAAGCGCGGAGAAAAGCACTACTTTCGGTACAGCCCACAACGGACGCTTTGCCCATTCCGCGAAACAGTCTTTCAGTGATAAGGCCCATACCAGACGGTGGGTGTTCAGGATATAAACAGTGAAAGCTCCCGGAGCGAGAAAGGCGATGATGTTTTTGACTTTTTCCGGAAACCTGAATCTGGAAAAGAGGATCATATGAAAAATGCCCGCTCCGAGGACCGTCGGGGAGGTATAAGTATTGAATATGTCTCCTGTGTACCGGCGGTTCACGAACACAAATTCCGGACCGAAGTTTTCCCATGCCCAGGTGAAGAAAGTGCACAGAATAATGCCCGCCGCGGCTTTCCGCCATGACATATCTTTCCCGATCTCAAGTTTTTTCATGGCCGCGCCGAACAGGTAAAGGATGACCATCCAGACAAATGTGAATCCCCTTTCGAGGCTGAAGGGGTCAGCGATGAGGCCGTACACGCTGAACATCAGGAAAATAACAGCCATTATCTTTTTCAGCTGTTCTTTTTCGGTCTTCCGGACGGCGGCATCCAGGATCGGCCTGACCAGGAACAGACCCGTATAACCGGAGAAAAACCAATACAGATGGTCTGTCAGCGGGAACAGCATATCCCAGATATCCCGCGCCGCTACCTTTTCCGGTTTGATCAGGACATAGATAAACGAGAGAAGCACACTGTATAAAACGACTTCCAGCCAGAGGCCGATGATTTTGGAATAATCATATTTTCGTTCTTTTTCCTGAAACCCCGCGTATCCGCTGATGAGAATAAAAATATCAGGCGCGCAAAAGTCCCAGGCGCTGATGAAAGAGAACACCAGAAAGGGGATCGTTCCCGGCTGCTGGGGACCGTGCAGGCCGCCCCACGCGATACTGTGATGCGTTACCACATATAAAGCCGCCGCCATCCGCAGCGCTTCAAGTCCGTAATTTCTTTTTGAACCGGTCGTCGGTAATTTATTCACAGATCAGCCTTTTTCAAGTCAAAAAATATTATGTTCAAAATTATACCTGTATATGACGGATCAGTACAGTAAACATTTTTTTAAACTTTCCGAAGAAGGTGCAGGAAGGTTCAGATAAAAAAAAGCCGGTAATATTTATCGTTTATAATTGACTTTGAAAACTTGGATTACGGATCGTGGATATGCACAACTTCAGGCAATCAGGAAAAATAAAAGCTCTGTTTTTGGTAAATCTTGTGTTTTTACTCATGGCCGCGGCTTATTATCTCCTTTCCACTCATGATCCGCAAAAATTCGATGTTTCCATTGACGATTGGAAAAGCGAACACGCGGTATATCGGAATAACGGATTATCTGTGGATCCCGAAATCAAAGATTCGGGCGAAGAGACTGTTTTTCTGTGGGGACCGTATATCCCTCTGAAAAGAGGCTCATATTCCGCAAAGATCAATTATTCCGCCGATGCTGATCAGACCTGCAATGTGACGGCCTCATATGAAGAAGCGGAGTTATTGGATTCGTCTGATGGTATACTGTACAGCCCGCTGCATGATATTGTCTACCGGTTTGAAGCGAAAGACGATATAAAAGAGTTCCAGCTGTTGGTTAAATACAGCGGAAAGGGTGACTTCACGATCCATTCGATCAATATCGTTTCCGACAATAACCGGGCCAAAAGGATCAGCGTGGAAATCCTGGCGGCAGCGCTCCTGATCGATCTCGTTTTTCTATTCTTCAGGCAGGATCGTGATGATAAAAAAATAATTCTCGCGCTCTGCGGTATAACATTTCTGGGATCACTCCCTTTAATGATGTACGGGATCCACGGCGGTCATGATATTTATTTCCACTTCCTGCGTATCGAGGCCATCGTGCAGGCGCTCCGCTCCGGACAGTTCCCGGCAAGAATTTCGTTGATCTCCCTTTTTGGATTCGGATATCCTTTTTCAATTTATTATCCGGATGTGTTCATATATGAAGCGGCGCTGCTGCGGCTTGCGGGCTTTTCCGTCACTGCCGCGTATAAACTGTATCTTTTAACGGTCAATATCGTTACGGTCCTGATCTCATATTGGTCTTTCAAAAAAATATTTAAAAACAGGGATATCGGGGTCCTCCTGACGCTGCTTTATGTCACCGCGTCCTACCGCCTTGTCAACGGGTTTATCCGTGCCGCTGTGGGAGAATATACGGCACAGGCATTTCTCCCTCTGCTGGCGCTGGCTTTTTACCGGATCTATGATAATGGGCCGAAGACAAAGCGGCGGATCATTGCCGACAGTATCCTTTTGGCGGCTGCCATGAGCGGCCTGATCGGATCCCATATCCTGACGACCCTGATGGCTTGTTTTCTGATGGTCATCATATGTCTGGCGCAGCTGAAAAAAACCTTGCGGAAAGAGACGATCCTGACCTTCGTCATCGGTGCCGGCCTGAGCGTTTTGCTGAACCTCTATTTTCTGGTTCCCTTTGTTGATTATTATTACAATGTGCCCACCGTGATCAGGAATATTGTTGAGGAAGAAACGAAAATGATCCAGAGAATGGGCTTATTCCCCGCGCAGTTATTTGGCTTCTTTCAGGATCTGGATGGCTGGACCTCCGACTGGCATGGAATTGTCAATATGAATATTAATGAAAGAATGCAGACAACACCGGGGCTCCCGCTTATGATGATCCTGCTTGCTGCCGTTGTGATCCGGCTGCTCAGCATGAATAAACAAAAATTTGATCTGTTATTGCTGATGTCCCTTCTTACGCTGTGGCTGGCTTCTGACATCTTCCCCTGGACATGGCTGACACTCCATTTCCCGCCATGGAAGCTGCTGTCCCAGATAGAATTTCCGATAAGATTTCTGGTGTTTTCCATTCTGTTCCTGACTCTTCTTTCCGGCTGCATTCTGAAAGAAAATATCCCGTATATTAAAACAGCGGCACTGTGTACGGCTGTCTTTATGGCCTTATGGGGGTGCGGGAATTTATTTAATACCGGCAGACAGATATATATTTATGATACTTCCGGCATGGTACCGAACAGTACCGGATTTGAGTATCTGATAGATGGTTCAACGCTTGATAAGGTGAATACTGACCTGAATACCGAAAATATGAATGAAGTGAAAGTTTTGTCTGCGAATTCCAATACCGTGACGCTGTACTGCAGCGCGGGTGACGGTCAGGAAGACCATGTCGTGGATGTTCCGGTTTATTTTTACAAGGGATATCACGTGTTCGATCAAGACAAAAATGAGTATGAGATCAAAGCGGGTGATCAAAACAGGATCACATTCTCTCTGCCGGACGGGTTTGACGGAAAGATAACAGTGACTTTCCGGGATCCCGTATACTGGAGGCTGGCTTTGTGGATATCCGGAATTACCATGATCTTTGTTATCATTTTGGGGTTCCTTTCGGTAAATAAAAAAAAGAAACTCTGTCCTGCGTTGAATGAGTTATGATGTATAAATTTTTGAGAAAGATACATATTCCGTTTATATCATTTTGTACCTTGTTCTCTTTGGAGTTCTTCGGCAGGAACGCATTTGAACAAAGAGAAATTCAGGGGATCCGGTCCGTAATTGCCGCGCTGAGAGATACACTGAAAAACAGAGAAGGATTCGCGGCGGCCCTGGTTTTTCTGTTCATATATCTGTTTTATCGCCGGTATAACAGCACTCATGACAGGCCCTCAAAAAAAGCATATGTGTTCGCTTCAATATTCGCCTTTATTGATATCATCGGCAGGAATTTCTTTCGGAACGGCGGATTATCGTATTACGCTTCTTCCGCATGGTTTCCTGTTTTGATGTCTCTGATCTGTTTTTTGGGGATCATTTCCCTGGGATCAAGGCTTTATGAATTATTCTCGGAATTCCTTATAAGTCATTCGGCAGTGCGATCCGCGCCCGGAAAATTACTTGATTGGTTTTTCTCCGGACATCCGTTCTTATGCCCGGCTGTTTTTATTTTTTTATGCTGGATCCCGTATTTTATCGGGTATTACCCCGGACTATTACAGGTTGACGCTGCAGCAGCTCTGGCACAGTATTATGGTCCGGCTCAATGGACAACTCACCAGCCTCCGCTTGGCGTCTGGATCATGGGAAAGGTCATGGATATCGGAAAGATGGCAGGATCGGAAAAGCTCGGGTGTACATTGTACGTTTATCCGCAGGCTCTGATCCTGGTGCTGACGCTCGCGTATCTTTTTATTTTCCTTGAAAGATGGAAAACGCCGTATTGGTTCAGGATCCTTGTGTGTCTTTTTGATTCCTTTTTCCCGTTTTTCCCCGCGTATGCGCTGCTGGAAATTAAGGACACCCTGTATTACATTGCGTGTCTCTGGCTGTTTTACGCGGTCATTTCCTGGATGGATTCAAATAACAGAGCGGTCGATCCGGATAAACGGGATCCCCAGCCCGGTCCGGTCATCAGACTGTTGACTGCTGTATTCTTTTTTTGCCTTCTCCGCAATGAAGCGGTATTTATTGCCTTGCTGCTGCCGCTTGCCGGCGTAATATTTTATAAAAAAATCAACAAACAGCATGTACTCTATTTTTCCCTGACCGTCTTCGCGGGTGTCGTCCTTGCCTCTGTTTTTCAATGGGGAATGTGCAGATATTTTGACATAACAAAAGGGAATATCCGTGAGATCCTGACGATACCGATCCAGCAGAATGCCCGTTATGTTCATTACCGCGGACATGAGTTATCTGAAGAGGAATGGCGTGATTTGAAAATTCTTTATACGGATCCGCAGCTGCTGGACGCATATTATGACCCGGATTTTGTTGATACCACAAAATGGATCTTAAAAGCCGATGTCGAAGATCATATGGACATTTTCCGGAAAGTATGGCTTGGCCAATTCAGGAAGGCACCGGTTTTGTATATTGAAGCCGCGATCAGTCAGATGTATGGATATTTTTTCATTGATAAACCGGATTTTCACGGGAACTTATATTCATCTGTCGGGACGGAATATATTTATTACGGTGATCAGACAGGTTATACTCCCAATCAGCTGAATAAGCTGATCGATGAAAGCTATGACCTTTTCCGTAATTTTCCGGTAATAAAACTGCTGACACATCCGGCATTCTATACCTGGCTGATACTGTTCCTGCTTTTCTTTATGCAGGGCATACACGATCCGGAAAAACTGCTGATCTTTGCCCTTCCTCTGGGTACAATCATCACCTGCTGCCTGTCCCCGGTCAACGCGGCAATGCGGTATGATATGCCCGTTGTTTTATACAGCGTTATCATTTTTGCTTACGCGTTAAGGACAAATCAATTATCAGCTGATCAGCGCTGACCCGCGCATATAACCCGGGCATACGATCCCGCTTACAGAATAAAGTGAACTCTTACAGCAGCTTATGGAGTTTTCTGATCCCGGTCACCATGACCGGGATCAGAAAGAGATCATGATCGGTTTGTGTCTTCAATGCCGATAAATTCATAATCCTCATCTTCGATCGCTTTCCGGATGGCTGATGTGTCAGGAACCCCGGAAAGAGTGATGACGGCTGTGCCGGACTCGTGGCTGACCTCGGCGGAGGCGATGAAGGGCAGAGCCTCCAGCGCGGATTTGACGGCGTGTTCGCAGTGTTCACACATCATTCCTTCGATGCGGACGGTCTGCTGCCGTACCGAAGGTTTTGCTTCGGACGGGGGGATCGGGCATTCCCGGGACGGGACGGGGAATTCCGGAATGGTGACCGTTTTCCGGTTCCGCATCGGTTTGTCATGGCTCCCGTCATAGGGCTTGAAAAGGTTCAGCCGCAGCGCATTCATGCAGACGGTGAAGCTGGACAGGCTCATGGCCGCCGCGCCGATCATCGGGTTCATTTTCCAGGAAAAGAGGCCCGCGGCCAGGGGGATGCACACCGCGTTGTAGAAAAACGCCCAGAAAAGGTTCTCATGGATGTTTTTCAATACCGCCCGGCTCAGGCGGATCGCCGCTGCCACGTCTGTCAGTTTGCTGTTCATCAGGACGATATCCGCGCTGTCGATGGCCACATCCGTACCGGCCCCGATGGCGATCCCGATATCCGCCCGGGTCAGGGCGGGCGCGTCGTTGATGCCGTCACCCACCATGGCGGTCTTTCCGCTTTCCCGCAGCCTGCGGATGACAGCTTCCTTCCCATCCGGCAGGACGCCCGCGATCACGCTGTCCACGCCGGTCTGCGCCGCGATGGCTTTGGCGGTCTTCTCATTATCCCCCGTCAGCATGACTGTTGTCAGCCCGAGCTTCTTCAGCTGGCGGACAGCCTCCGGCGAATCCGGTTTGATGACATCAGCCACCGCGATGATCCCGAGCAGCCTGCCGTTTTCTTCAAAGAACAGCGGCGTCTTGCCGGCTTCGGCAAATGTTTCCGAGGCTTCCGTTACTTCCTGCGGCAGCGGGATCAGGGTTTCAATATAGCTCCGGCTGCCCGCGTGCAGCGTGTTTTTCCCCAGTTTCCCTTCCAGCCCGTTGCCCGGCAGCACGCGGAAATCACTGACTTCCGCCGCTTCCAGTCCCCGGGATCCGGCTTCGGCGACGATCGCCCGGGCCAGCGGATGTTCGCTTTTCTGTTCCAGGGCGTAGGCCTTTTCCATCAGCGTGCCGTCCAGTTCCAGTACATCGGTCACTTTCGGTTCGCCCTGTGTGATCGTGCCGGTCTTGTCCATCACGACAATATCGACCCGGCCTGCTGTTTCCAGCGCTTCACCGGTCTTGAAGAGGATCCCGTGTTTCGCCCCCATTCCGTTGCCCACCATAATGGCGACCGGTGTGGCGAGCCCCAGCGCGCAGGGGCAGGAGATCACCAGCACGGAAATTCCCCGTGCCAGCGCGAAACTGAGGTTCTGCCCGGCGATCAGCCAGCCGATCACGACGATCGCGGAAATACTGATGACCGCGGGTACGAAGACCGCCGAAACTTTGTCCGCGATGCGTGCGATGGGCGCTTTCGTTGCCGCCGCGTCGGAAACCATCTGGATGATCTGCGACAGCGTCGTGTCTTCGCCGACCCGGGTCGCCTGACAGCGGAGGTAACCGGACTGGTTTGAAGTGGCAGCCGAGACCTGATCCCCCACCGTTTTATCCACAGGGATGGATTCACCGGTCAATGCGGATTCGTTGACCGCGCTTGATCCTTCCAGTATGATCCCGTCCACCGGAATATTTTCTCCCGGACGGACGACAAATATATCTCCGGTGCTGACCTCATCGATCCCGACTTCAATTTCTTTCCCGTCCCGGACCAGGACCGCGGTTTTCGGGGCGAGTTTCATCAGGCTTTTCAGCGCGTCGGTAGTCCTGCCTTTCGACATGGCTTCCAGCATTTTCCCGACAGTGATCAGCGCCGGGATCATGGCGGCCGTCTCAAAATAAAGCTGGTCGTGATAAAGGCTCATCAGCTCCATGTTATCGGCCCCCGCCGTGATCATGCCGCACATTTCATAAAAAACAAAAGTGCTCCAGGCAAACGCCGCTGAAGAGCCGAGCGCGACCAGCGTATCCATATTCGGCGCGCCATGCAGCAGGGAAGAAAAACCGCTGGTGAAAAACTTGCGGTTGATGATCATCACGATCGCCGCCAGGATCATCTGTGTCAGCGTAAGGCCCAGATGATTATGCCGGAAATAAGCCGGCAGCGGCCAGCCCCACATGTTGAACCCCATGGTGATGTACATCAGCAGGATCAGAAATCCGACTGAAAGCACCAGCCTGCGCCTGAGTTTCGGTGTCTCATGGTCTCTGAGCGCTTCTTCCTCTTCCGCGAGACGGCCTGACTGAGACGCTTTCTTCTGCCCCGCGCCTTTCAGGCTGGCGCCGTATCCGGCGGAGGTCACGGCTTGAATGATATCGTCGGAAGAGGCGGTCCCTTCCACACCCATTGAGTTGGTAAGCAGGCTCACCGAGACAGCGGTGACGCCCGGCACTTTGGATACAGCCTTTTCCACTCTGGCCTGGCAGGCCGCGCAGCTCATTCCGGTTACGAGATATTGCTCCATTTTCGCCGCTCCTATTTCATCAGTTTCTGCATCAGTCTGACAAATTCGTCGATCGACGCGTCATCGCCTTTACGGATGTCTTCCGATACACAGCTGCGGATGTGACATGCCAGCAGCTCTTTATTGAAGCTGTTCAGTGCGCTGGTGACAGCTGATACCTGCGTCAGGATATCCGGACAGTACGCGTCCTCCTCGACCATCCGCTGTATCCCCCGGATCTGCCCTTCCACCAGGCGCAGCCGTTTGTTCAGCGCTTTTTTCTCCTCTTCCGAACGGAACTTTTTCCGCTCACAGCAATGGTTGTTCCCAAATGATTCTTCCATAGGTCCTTACTCCCCGGCTTTTGTTTTATTCCTGATCGCCGTTTTTTATCCGGATCGATTTTTGTATATACCCCCATGGGGTATCATTTCGTCTGCATTATTTATACCCCATGGGGGTATGTTGTCAAGGGCTTTTTGTTGAAATATGATGGTATACTTTTCTATGCATTGTTACAGTTCGCGGCCTCTCCACCCGAGGGGGAAGTTCCCGCGGATGAGCAGCCGGGGAGTTGTAGCTGTGCGTTTTGATTTATGCTGTACCGATCGTGTATATCACAGGACAGATGCGCAATAACAGGGAGAAGCAGATATGGACAGGAAAAGCGAACTTGAAACATGGAATTCCTTCCGCAGGGATGTCCTTCGATCACGTCTTTATTGGCTCTGTCTTGCTTTTATCACGGCACTGGGGTATCTGTTTGACCTGACCAACCGGAGCATGGGCATTGATGATATGGCGCGGGTACACTATTTCGGTGATGACCATGCGCTTCTTGCCGGTACCCGGTGGGGAGTCGCGCTCTGGATCCGTCTCCTTTCTTCCACCGAATACGCGCCGTTTGCGGACAAGTTTTTATCGATCCTCTTTCTCGTTATCAGCGCGGTCCTATTTTCAAGGATCCTGTATATTTACTGCGGCGGGAGAAAATACAGCACCCTTGTCTGTACGCTGTTCAGCTGTCTTTTTGTCTCCTACCCTCTGATCGTTGAGATCTGGAATTACAACGGTATCATCCCCGCGCTGACCGGAAATGTGATGCTGGGCGCGGCAGCCATATTGCTGCTGTATGATGAACGGAAGATCTTCAGCCGGAGAACGGTCCTTTGCGGCATTCTGCTTTCAATCGTTGTCTCTGGTTATGAGGCTTCTGCCTTTTTATACGTTACGGCTGTATTTTCTGTCCTTTTGATGGACCGCGTCATGGGCATTGAGAAAAAGTGGGTGATCAAGGGCTTGCGGTATCTGATCCCTCTGGCCGCCGGTGTCGTTCTTCGGTACGCGGTCGGTTTCGGCATTATTCGCCTGCTTGGCCTGGAATACGTTCACAACGGTCAGACCGGGATCATGTGGAATTTCAAAAAGGATCTGATCACGCAGTTCCTTCCTGTGGTCAGGCAAAGCCTTGATTTCTACTTCGCCCGGGCTTTGATCTTTCTGCCGATCACTGTTTTCGTGTCGGGAGCCCTGGCGGGGCTCATTACAGTATCGGTGATCACGGTAAAGCGGAAAGATCCCGCCATTCTGCTCATCTCTCTGCTTCTGTTCATTTCGGTGTTTTTCCAATCCGTCCTGCAGCGGCAGATGATGCCGTATCGGACCGCGCAGACGCTTCAGTATTTCAGTGCGTTCTCGCTTTCTATGGTCATATTTGCGCTGTCGGTTCAGAACCGGCGGTTTTTATTCCCGGCAGCGCTCGTTATTGTCAGTTATCTGGCTTACCGTCAGGGAATTTTCCTGAATCAGGCGCTGGCTTTGAACAATCAGCGCTCCGATAATGAAGCCGCGGTTGTTCACAACATCGGGTACCGGCTGAAATCAATGTATGATGACAAGCCCGTTATATTTGTCGGGAATCACGATCTCGGCGGGAATATCAACAGGCAGACACGGCCGGACCCTTCGACCCCGGGCGGGTATCTTTACCGGAAGATAGCCATTCACTTCGGTTGGGACTATGACAAGACCCGGATTTATGACCGCGGTGTCACATCTGTCTTATCCTGGGCGGAAACGGCTTTCGGGGATCCCCGGATGATGAAGGAAATATTTTCCTATTACGGTTATGATATTACCGTTCCTGAGGTGCTGTCCTGGCGCAGCTACAGTGATTATGTGCAAATTTCCCTGGATGAGGGAATGAAACCCCTTGAGATCCGTGATATGGGCGATTATCTTCTGGTACTGCTGTAATAAGATACAGCGTACCCGAACAGGCCGGCTCCCGGTTTACAGCCGGTCTGCGCGCGGCGGGATATTCTTTCTTCAGCAGGGAAATACCGCGTTATTTTATAAGGTATAATATCCCTATCCTGAAAAATGAGGTTTGTTCAATGGAGAACGAAAATCGGAATACGGGAAAATCAAAAAAGCCCTCCCTGATCTTACGGACAGCATCCCGTGAAAACCGGGCTTTTTTGTTTGAACTGCTGCTGCTTTTATCCATTATCATTCTCATTGCCGTAAGGTCCGGCAGATATGTGGATTTTGTCCCGATCAACGGCACTTTTCAGAATTTCAACCCGGTCCGGCGCTTTCTGTCCGGGCAGATCCCTTACAGGGATTTTCAGGATTATCTGGGATTAGGCCATTTATATGCCGGGACCCTGATGACCGCTGTTTTTGGCGGGGATTATCACGGCAGCCTGGTCGCCTTCACTTTTCTTTCAACCTTCAGCCTGGCGATGTGTTCAATGATGGCCGCGATGGCGGTTTTCCGGAAAAAGGAAACCGCCGCGGCGCTGAGTAATGTTCTGCTGCTGATGGTGCTGCTCAAACCGAACTTTTTTATCAACAGCATAAGCGGTTCTGATGATGTCACGGAAGCGCTGAATTACGCGGTCGAGACAGGGAATTCTGCCAGATTTATCCGGGGCCTTATTCTCCCGCTGACCGTCCTGATGCTGTGGTTTGCTTACAGATCCATAAGAAAGATCTCCGGTAAAAATCAGTATTCCGGGGAAAAGGTGATCCTGCTGATATCCGTTTCCGCCGGGCTGATCGCGGGGTTCGCCTTCGGATGGAGCAATGATTACGGCATTTGCTGCTGGGTGTGTATTGCCGTTATGGTTTTCTGCCTCGTAATAAGCAGGACCCGGAACTTTTTTTCAGCTCTGGGTGCGCTTTGTATTGAAATGGCAGCGTCCGCTGCGGGTGTCCTTATCTTCATTGAGATATTTACCCTGGGAAATCTGAAAGAATGGGCTGCCGCGACCTTCGGGACCGGGGGCTACCAGAGCTGGTATTACAACAGTTACAGCCCGAGTTATTATGTGTATGATGTCTTTTTCTCCTTCCCGGCACTTTTTCAGGCTGCCCTGACGGTCGTTTTTTTATGGAAGCTGTTCAAAGCCCGCGGCACGGATGAAGCTCTGGCGAAATACGGTGTTTTGGCTTTTTCAAATATGGCCTGTTTCTGTGCGGTAAGCGAATATAAACTGCTCAGCGGCGGTTTCAACCGTGAGGTATCTCTGACCGTGCTTTTTCTTACGGTTTGCTGCCTGTTGATCGAACCGGTCTCCCGTCTTACCGGAACTGAAAATTTCAGGAAATATCTGCTTTACGGGACAGCGGCGGCCGGCCTTGCCTGGTGCGTCCTTGCCGTAAAGGAAGAATTGGTCTTCTCACAGTATACGGAAAAAATGGGTATCTATAACGAAGCTCTGGGCGGTAATTTGACTGCCCTCGGGGAAGATCTGGTCAGGACAGATGAATTCCTGGACGGGGAAAAGGTTTTCGCGTCTTACGCGTCCGCTCAGGAAGTGGTTTCGGGCCAATTCCAACCGTCAGGCACAGATTATATCATTCATGTCCTGGGGGATAAGCAGAGGGAGAAATATCTGGGATCTTTCAATACGGACGATTTTCGATATGCCGCGACCATAAAGGGTGCGTATACCGACTGGGAATATTGGGTGAACCGGGCGAACTGGTATTTTTACCGGGAGCTGTACGAAAAATGGCATCCCGTTTACGCGAATTCCTATGAAGTATATTGGGAAAGGAACGCTGAAGGGGAAGAAAACACCGCGGATACTTCCTGCCGGATCCAACTGGCGGATGTGAATGACTATACCAAAAAGATCAAAGCGGAGTGCGATGCTCCGGTCAGCGGTGTGGCGGATGTATACATTGATTACGCGGTACAAAAAAAGCCCGTACTCAGTTCCCGGCTGGTATTCAATACGGACATCGCCGTTCAGAACACATATGCGCTGTCCGCACATAAATCAGTTTATGAATCAAATCACCTTCGTCCGGTTTCCGCCGAATATATCCCGGTGCCGCTTGTCAACGGATACGGTGAGGCTGAGATCACATCAAATCCGAATCTGCATACGGTGCTGCAGGTGAATGCCGTTTCCTGTGAGCGGGTATTTACGGTCCCGGCAGATTATCCGGAAATGACCGGGCCTTTTGTTCCTCAAACCGATACCGCTGTGTTCACCATTGAAAATACATCCGCGAATTCAGAGACAGTGCGGGATGCGTCCGCTGTTGTTTACGGCGGGGAGGAGTTCCCCATTGAAGATATTTCTCATGATCAGGCAGGGATCCGTATTACGGTAAACGGGATACCGTCGTCCGGTTCGGGGAATATCATCAAGATCAGGAGATGAGCGCATGGAAAAAAGAAATTCCGGCCTTGATCTGTTTCGTTTGCTTTGCTGTATCGGTGTACTGAATGCCCATGTGGTCGATGATCTCATTCTGCGGAACAGCGGAGAACGATCGATGATCTCTCTGATCTTTTATTACGGCTCCTGTTTTTGCATTCCGGCATTCTTCCTGCTGTCAGGGTATCTGGCGGCATCACGGGATTCCTTTTCTATGGATTATGCCGAAAAAAAGATCTTTGTCTGTATGGGGAAACTCCTGGGATGGAACCTGTTGTGGACAATGGTTCATTTTTTCAGGACAGGTGAATTTTACGATGTCCCGGGTATGTTTTTTGAGGGAGCCGCTGCCGGGGGGATCCTCCCGATTTCATGGTTCCTGTTCACCTATTGTATGATAATGATCCTGGCATATCCTTTGTTCCGTATTTACAAAAAATATCCGCGTTTCTTTGATATCGCGGCTTTGTTGTGGATGATCCTGCTGGCAGCCGGTGTCGGCGACGGTATCAGGGCAGAAAAAGCACAGGTGCTTTGGCTGCATCTTTACACGGGATATTTTGTCTGGGGAATGGCTCTCAATCATTTATTGCGGATCTATGACCGGGAGAAGAAAAAAATTAACCTGATCGCGGCAGCAGGGGCTCTCCTCTCATTTGCTGTTTATACTTATTACTGGAAAAAATTCGGGGGATGGCCGGATCATTATTACGGCAAATGGTATTACACCTTATTTGTGAGCTGTCTTGCGGTTTTTGTTTTCACATTGGAAATTAACAAGCCGGCGGTCAAAGTCATTTTGAAGCGGCTGTCGGAAAATACTTTCGTGGTCTATATGGCACATCTGCCCATGCTGACTTATTTCTCGGCGAAATACCCTGTCGGGAAATTCAGTACGGTACTCATTTATGTTTTTTTACTGTTCTCTGCCTCACAGCTGCTTGCGGAATTGTTCCGGCGCCTTCCCATGCTGCGCCGCCTTGTCTGATCACAGCCCTGTCCGCGTATCAAATGATGTGTGCTTTTGAAGCGCCGAGGGCCCCGGCGAGCTCAACGTATTTCATGGCATAGGCCTCATCGGTGGTAAAATTCCCGAGCTCCGGCAGATATTGTTCCCGGACGCCAAAGGGGCGGTATCGAATGATCTTATAAAAACATCGGTCCCGGATGATATTGCTGACATAACGCACGGTGGCTTCATTTTCTTCATCCCGGTCAGGGAAGATGAGCGTCCTGACTTCATAAAGCTTTTTCCGCTCAAGCAGGTATCGCAGGTTTTTCAGCACGATCTCCCGTGAATGGCCGGTCAGGTGCTCATGCCATTCCTTCCGATAGGCTTTCACATCAAGCATGACGCCGTCACATACTTCCAGAATACGCGGGTCGGCTTCGAAATCAAAAGACCCGTTGCTGTCGATCAGGCAGGTCTTTCCCGTTTTTTTCACTTCAGTAAATAACCCGATCAAAAACTCGTTGTACAGTGTGCAGTCTCCGCCGCTGGTGGTGATGCCGTCAATATACGGCAGCGTCCGCCGGACCTGCGCCATGACTTCTTCCACCGTCATCATGCTAATTTTCGGGGATGAGCTGTTCGGGCAGCTTTTAATGCAGGTGTCGCATTGGACGCATTTCTCCTGCGCCCAGATGACTTTCCCCGTTTCATCAAATGATAATGCGCGGACCGGGCAGTTCTGAACGCAGACACCGCAGTTCACGCATATGTTGATCGTTTCCGGATTATGACAGAAAAGACAATTGAAAGGGCATCCCTGAAAAAAGATGGCGGTCCGGTTGGACGGACCGTCAACATTGGAAAAGGGGATGATCTTATTTACCGGAGCGGATATCATCTTGTTTCTGTACACGCCGGTCCAGCGCGTGTGCCCCGTCCCGGGCGCCTTTGCCGAACACGGTGACATTGTTCAGCGATTGCTGCCGTTTGTTCAATTTTTCTATCTCGGATTTTTTCACAAGATAGCCGGTCACACGGACAACGTCATTGTTTTCCAGATATCCGGAGAAATACCGCAGCCCGTTGGCAAACGAACCCTTAATGATCGGGAGGATCGCTTCCGGTGTCTTCAGATAGGTTTCTTCAAATTTGAAGATGTCGCCGGTACCGGTCGGGAAATACTTATGGAATTTCTCGTTGACTTCCAGCTGTTCCAGGATCGAGGGCTCGGCAAAAATCGGAATACGGGTCCCCGGGGAGTCATCCATTCCGTCTGTATCAATGCCGACCTGGGCGTGGAGGCGGTAACGGTGGCCAAAACCGTCACAATACGGCGCTTCATGCTCCGCGACGCGTTTTTCGATGAGATCCATGACGCGGACGCCAAGTTCGGTGGCTTCTTTATTGAGCCCGAAGCCCTTTTTCTTATCGGTAATGCCCAGCAGATGGTTGCAGCATTCCGCCAGGCCTACGACCCCAAACATTCCTGTGAAGTTTTCCATCTTTACAAAACCTTCCGTTGAGAGGAAATTGTGTTTGAAGAAAGTGGACTCCTCAACGATGAAGCGGACACGCTTGTCCATGTATTCCAGCTGCAGGTCAATGTATTTGGGAAGTTCGTTTTCGAAAAAGTCCTCGATGCTTTTCGCGTCAAGGCTGCATTCATAAAGTTTGAGCCGCGGCAGGGTGAATCCGCCGCCTGCTTTCTTCAGGCCGTTGTAGCAGGACGCGATGGCGTAATCCTCGCCCCATTCCGCGGTGAACATCTGATGGTTCGCGAAAGAAGGTTTGGCTGTTCTGAGCATGCACTTTACACAGGCAAGCGCGAATTCATCAGTCGTGCGGTCCGGATCATATTTCAGGGTGAGATTCGGGACCGCCAGCTGCATCTCTTCCGTCAATTCCAGCAGCAGACGGCCGGTCACGCTGTCTTCCGGACCGATATCGGCATGTACGAACGAGTCTGTTAGGACTTTGTCTGTCTGCTTCAGGAAAAGCCCGAGAACTTTCTTCGCGAAAGCCCGGTCTTCTTTAATGACGAAAGGCTCCAGCAGCCTGTCCAGGTCGCCGAGGTAAACCGGAAAAGTTGTGATGGAGGGTACATGGGAATAGAATATCTCCAGTACATTGACCGCTTCCAAGAGGTCCTTCGGCGGTTCCAGTTCCAGAAATTCGCAGCCTTTTTGGAAGAGCAGCTCATAATCCGGACAGATGTAGCGGGGCCGGTATGGCATTTTCCCTTCATTCAGGTCGCACAGGGCGCCTTTCGCTTTGGCTTCATAGTACGCGTCGCTGTACACCAGGGAATCATCACTGTTTTCCCCCAGCCTCGCCAGGGCGATCAGTTCCTGATGATAGGTCAGCGTTTCATCTTTGATAATATTCAGTGCTTCGCTCATTTTTACTCTCCTGTATACCTTTATATATTATAGGCTTTTCCGCGAAAAAAGTGTCCCGGATATACCATAACCGGACATCAAAATGAACAATTGTATCTGGTCAGACCGCCGCACCCGCGGACTGCCCCTTTATTATTTTTCTCCCGGCGTGAGGACGGTTCCCCTCGGCCTTCGCCTCGGGAGAACCGTCCCCGGGAGAAAAATCCACCGGGAGAACGCCGCAGTGTTAAACGAAAAAAAGCCGCCCTGTTTGGGGGCGGCCTCTTTGTCGTTTGATTCGGTATTATTCCGCGGGAGCGGGTTCTGCAGCGGGTTCGGGATCGTCTGCGGGTTCGGCGAACAGTGTCTTCACATCTTCGCTCCACATCGCATCCAGGTCTTTTGCCGTGCGCATTTCTCCGCCGTACTCGATCGCCGTGTATTCCGGATGTTCGCCCAGATACTGTTCCAGATCATACGGGACCATCACCCGGCCGAATTCGATTTCGTCCATGGTCTCTGCGATCTGGTCCGCGGCTCCCACTTCGGTGAGCATCGCCTCGATGGACGGTTTGTAATTTACACCGTCTTCCGAGAACTTTGCGCTCACGACGGAGAAATTGCCCTCCTCATCCGGCCGGACAGTGAACATCACGACATCCGATCCGCCGCTGACGAAAACCAGCTGGTTTGCTTCATTTTTGACGAAGTTGAGCTGGGTCATGTAGTTTATGGTCCGGGTCTCCATTTTGTTGTAATCCGAAAATTCCGGATGTTCTTCCGTGAAGAGTGTGCAGTTGGAAATAAACTGGATCTCGGCGGGATCCATCATATCGGCGTTGTGGTCCTTGTAATACTGTTCCTCCACAGCGCGGATAGCAGCGATCGTATCCATATATTGATCCAGACCCGGGCCGAAACCAAAGTCACCGGCGCCGGTCATTTCAGACAGGAACGACACCGCGTATTCCTTGAGGGAATCCAGGCTGAAGTCGATGCCTTTGTTCTTCGCCTTTTCGACGACGGAGTTGAAGACCGTGTCGAGTTCGGATTCGACCTGGCTCAGCTGTTCGCTTGCCGAGGTGAGCATCGCGTCAATATCGGTCCCGGCGGGGACCACATCGGCCAGCGGGCCGCCTTCCCCAAACAGGGATTTCAGGAATCCGCCCAGGGACTCTTCCTTTTCGGGTTCCGCTTCCGTGACAGCCTCCTGCGTGGGCTCCGCTTCCGGGGCAGCGTCCTGTGCGTACACGGCAGACACGGACAGGGCCAGGATCAAAACAAAGATCAGCAATAATTTTTGAAATTTCATAAAATACCCCCGTTATTTTTCAACGTCACCGATTATTATACACAAAAATCCGGCTCTGGCTTGTTGAGAGGTATCATACACAGATCCGGCTGTGCCGTGATTTTTTGCGCTCCCAACGTTGTTCTATTTCCTTACCACATTTTTATCGATTTGTCAACTGTCAATGTTGACGGTTTACTTTTTTAAAATTCCGTTCTATACTCTAAGAAAAACAGTTACCGGTCAATAGTCATTAGTCATTGGCAGGCGGCCGGAAATCAGCAGGGATCGGTACTTCGGTTTGAGTCAGGGGGACGGTTTTCGCTGACTCGCAGCTGACTCAGAAAAACGGTAGGAGCATGACCAATTATCGTCCGTATCGTTTGAGTCAATGGGCGAAGCTCCTGCACTGAATCAACCGAGCGAAGCTCGCACCATACAGTGCAGGTCCCCGCTGACTCGTTCCAGAACCCTGGACAATTATTTGTAAATAAGCAACCCAAGTTTGCCACTTAGATAGGTAAAAAAATAAATAAATGTCATGAATTTGCGA
>DAIMGK010000064.1:0-23281 GCA_036723985.1 Flexilinea sp. | reverse complement strand
CCGGGACGTCATGCCGGAAGGCAGCTGGTGTGAAGAATACCGCTGCCGGGCCTACCGGGAATACATCGAAAGCAAACAGTTCGCGGTCCTCAAGCCCGGCCCCTTCGACAAAGCTCCCCCGCTCTACGACATCCCGCCGGAGCCGGGGAATAAGTGAAAAAGGAAAAAGTAAAAGGGAAAATGTCACAGATGAGCAGTAACAGCCGGGATCGGAGGGTTTCGGCTGTTTGCTGCTGTCCCTGCATTGGAGTCTGTTCCCGGGAAATTCTTTTTTATGGTAGAATGGAATTTGATTGATATAGATAAATTCTCCTGAAATAAAGAGGAACACGCCGCATAAGCGGGCGAGTCAAAAAGGCGCGGATCAATAAGCGGGGGTATGGGAGCGAAGCTCCCGGTCTGAATCAAAACAGATGCGTACGGTGTCCGCATATTACGGGAAAGGTTCCGGGCACCCGGGAAACAGGCGCAGCCAAAATTCGGGAGCCGGATCACAATTCAGCGCAGCGGTCCCTTACGGCTCCCGCTTTTGCAAACATACGAATACATGCTCTCGCACCTTGTGAAGCATTTTATCCCTCATATGGAGGGCAAATGCTGACCGGGCTCTTATAGCAGAATGACAGAACTGCGGAACAAATTTCTAATAAAAAAACCGGAGGACAAAATGAGAATATTTGATACAAGCGTACAGGAACTGAAATACAAAGTACTGCGGGAGATCGCCCGCAAGGCATGGGATGACCGGCTGCTGGCAGGCGTTATGGACATTCCGAACATCATTGTACCCGGGAAAAAACCCACTATGCGCTGCTGCGTTTACAAGGAACGCGCCATCTGTGCGGAACGGGTAAAACTTGCCATGAACCTGGATGACCGCACAGACCGGGTGGTAACGGCGCTGGAGATCGCCTGTGACGAATGTCCCTCCGGGGGATATCATGTGAGTGATTCCTGCCGCGGCTGCCTCTCCCATCACTGCGTTGACGTCTGTCCGAAAAAGGCAATCACTTTTGTTCACGGTCAGGGTGCCTACATTGATAAATCCCTTTGCGTCGACTGCGGACAATGCGCGAAAGTCTGTCCGTTTTCAGCCATCGTCAACCGGAAACGCCCCTGTGAGAATGCCTGCAAACCGGACGCCATATCCACATCTGATGACGGATATGCTGTCATTAATTATGATAAATGCTCCGGCTGCGGCGCCTGTGTTTACCAGTGCCCGTTCGGCGCGATCGTCGATAAATCATACATCCTGCATGTCATTAACATGCTGAAAGAAAAAGCATCCTCCGGAAAGACAAAGATCTGCGCCGTCGTTGCCCCCGCGATCTCCAGCCAGTTTACTTATGCGAAACTGGGACAGGTGATCAGCGGCCTGCATGAACTTGGCTTCGATATGGTCGTTGAAGCCGCGCACGGGGCGGATATCGTTGCGAAAAATGAATCCCGGGAGCTTGCCGAAAAAGGCTTTCTCATCAGTTCATGCTGCCCGGCATTCGTGCGTTTTGTCCGTGAACATTATCCCGAACTGTCTGAACACATCTCCGGCAGTCTCTCACCTATGGCAACGATCGCCAAAACGGTCAAAGAAAAATATCCCGGTACGAAAACCGTTTTCGTCGGCCCCTGCATTGCGAAAAAGGAAGAGATCCTGTTGGATCCGGTCAAAGATTATGTCGATTCGGTCCTGACTTTCGAAGAACTTCAGGCGCTCTTCGACAGCAGGAATATTGACCTGACAAAGCTCAATGAGACGTCCATGAATGATATGGCTTCCTATTTCGGCAGGATATTCGCCCGCTGCGGCGGTCTTGCCGAAGCAGTCGCAGAGGCGCTGAAGGAACAGGGGATCAATGATTTCGAACTGAAAGCGGTCAGCTGCAACGGGCTTCAGGAATGCAGGGACGCACTGCACCGAAAGAAAATGAATCGTCTCGACGCGAACTTTATCGAAGGCATGGCATGTATCGGCGGCTGCATCGGCGGCCCCGGCTGCCTGACACACGCGGCGAAAAACAGCATGCTTATTGAGAAATTCGGCAAAGAGTCAGGTGATCTGACGATCACGGAAAGCGCATCACACAGATAAAAAAGATCATTCTTTTTTATAAGAAATCTGTTATAATCTTGCTTGCACCTTATTGTAAACGTTTACAAAGGTAGTTTTGTCAGGTGATATTCCATGACATTTATCAGTAGCCTTTTTTTGGAAAATCGGTGATAATAAATTGTCAAAAAAATTGAAGAGCTTTATTATTTCGGAGGGTCAATGAGGAATTCTACAGGAAGAAAGATTTTTAACATCGTTATGAGCGCATTGCTTCTCTTCATTGCACTGTTTCCCATATACTGGCTGATATCACTTGCCTTTCGTGATACCGCGGAACTTTCCGGGAATATTTCGATCCTTCCAAAGACGTTCACGCTGGAACATTTCGGAAAACTTTTCACCGAAAAGGACTATACAACGATCATCAAAAACAGCCTGATCGCCACTTTGATTTCAACCGCTTTCTCCCTGGCGTTCGGTCTCGCGGCAGCTTATATTATGGTCCGCCGCCGTTTCCAGCTATGGGTCAAAGCGCCGCTGACAGTCTGGGTCCTGCTGATCCGTATCCTGCCTCCGGTGGCCTTTATCATTCCGCTGTATACCACTTTCAGCAAAACAGGCCTTCTCGGTACACGTGTCCCGATCATCCTCGCCTGTATCCTCATCAACCTTCCGCTGATCATCTGGTTTATGATGACATTCTTCCGGGATCTGCCCGAAGAAGTGGAACAGAGCGCAAAAATTGACGGCGCGACCGAATTCCAGCTGTTCTGGAAGATCGTTCTGCCGCTGGTTGCTCCGGGCATCGCGGCGATCTCCATGCTCTCTTTCATGTACGCGTGGAATGAATATACCTATTCCGTGATCTTTATCCAGAAGTCCAGCTCCTACACGATCCCGATCTCCCTCGCGCTGATGAACACCGAAGATAACCTGACCCAGTTCGGTCTGGTTGCCGCGGGCGGCGTCATCTCGGTGATCCCGATCACACTTTTCGTTATCTTCGCGCAGAATTACCTGATCGCCGGTTTGTCCAGCGGTGCTGTAAAGGAATAAACCCCGTTTCCACGGGGAGAAAACACGCGGGATCCCGCGTGAAAGAAAGGAAATAATATGAAGAAATTAGTTGTTGTTTTGTCTCTCCTGCTTGCCCTCTGCATGTTCAGCGGCGTGCTTGCTGACGGAGAAACCCTCACGCTGATCCTGCGTGCCGGTACCTATGCTGATGTTCTTAAGAAAGCCATCCCGGCCTTCGAAGAAGCCAATAACTGCAAGATCGAATTTTCCGAAGAAACCTTCGATGATCTGCATACAAAGATCGCTCTCGACGCTGTCAACGCTGAAGGCGCTTACGATGTCCTGATGCTGGACGGCACCTGGATGACCGAATTCTCCGAAAACGGTGTTCTGGCCAACCTGAGCGACCTCGGTTATACCTTCGATGCTGACATCATCCCCGCCACCACCGCTGCCGGTGTTGACGCTGATGGCAACATCTTCATGCTGCCTTACTACGGCAACGTCACCATCTTCATGTACAACAAAGACCTCGTTGATAAATACAATGACGGTGTTGTTCCCGCCACATGGCAGGGCGTTCTGGAACTCTCCCAGAAGATGAAGGCTGACGGCGTTGACGGATACATCCTCCGCCAGGGCGAAGGCGACCCGAACGTCACCGACTTCCTCCCCGTCCTCAAGGCCTTCGGCGGCTGGGTCCTCAACAAGGACTTCACCGAAGTTACCCTGAACACCCCGGAAGCCAAAGCTGCTCTGGAATTCTACATCGACCTCTACAAAGCCGGCAACCTGCTGGACAAAGATAACATGGTCGCCGCCGTCAACAACGGTTCCGCCGCGATGGCAGTCGGCTGGCCGGGCTGGGGTGCCACTAACTACACCTCCATCCCGACAAAGGTCACCGATGACAGCGAAGAACAGTACACATCCATCTATGGCTGCTGGTTCCTGGGCATGGCTGAAAATTCCGCCCACAAGGATCTGGCTCTGAAGTTCCTGGAATACGCAATGGATCCTGAAGTCCAGCTGGCCACTGTTGCCGATGGCGGCGTACCGTGCCGTGAAAGCTCCCTGCTGGCCGAATCCAGCCTGGCTGTGAAACCGAACCTCGCCGTTGTCTACAGCGCCCTTTCCACCGGTACCTATCGCCCTGCAGTCGGCTTCTACACCGACCTGGTCAACACCTTCGGCCCGTACCTCGGCGCCGCTGTTGCCGGAACCATGAGCGTTGATGACGCTCTGGCTCAGGGTCAGGCTGCCTGCGAAATGCTGCTGCCGTAATTCTTATTGAATCTGATCAGGAGACGCGGAGAACGCGTCTCCTGATCCCGCAAACCTTACGATTGTAACAAACCATAAACATTATAAAAACCGGAGAACCTTATATGAACGCGAACCCTTCAATCAGTAAAAAACAAAAATTTGACGAGGATAAAGCATTTCCGCATATTCTGATGGCTCCGACGATCATCGTCATGCTGATCCTGACGGTATATCCGCTGCTGTTTACGGTTTATTACAGTTTTACGGACTATAATCTGCTGAAAAGCCGTACCAAAGGCGTTCACTTTATCGGTTTGGATAATTACGTAAAATTACTCCAGAACCCCATTTTCCGTTCAGCCATCCTCACCACCGTGAAATTCACCATCTGCGCGGTGCTATTGGAGACTATCATTGGCCTGCTCATCGCGCTCTTTGTCAACAGCCTGCCGCGCGGGCAGAAAGCTATGCGCACATTATTACTGCTCCCCTACCTGCTGCCGACCGTTACCGTCGCCCTTGCCTGGCGTATGCTGCTTTCCAGCAACTACGGGCCGATCATGCAGTGGCTGGTCAATATGGGGTTCAAAAACCTGTCCAACTATAATGTATTTTTCCATATTGAAACAGCATTTTGGGCTGTTCTGGCGATCGACGTCTGGCAGAGTTCACCGTTCGTCTTTCTGCTGTGCTACGCCAGCCTGCAGGGTGTCCCCCAGCAGCAATATGAAGCTGCCGAACTGGACGGAGCGAATATCTTCCAGAAATTCTGGTATGTCACCGTTCCGAACATCAAAAGCGGTATTTTCCTCTGTCTGCTTCTCCGTACCATCGACTCCTTCCGCCTCTTTGATAAGGTGAACATCCTCACCGGCGGCGGTCCTGCCGGCTCTACCACCACCATCACGCAGTACCTGTATACCTTCGGTATCAAGAACCTGAACTTCGGTTTCGGTTCCGCCGGTGCCCTGATCATGACCATCATTGTCATGATCCTCGCCATCCCCTACATCAAAAACGCGATTTCAAACCACTGAAATAGCTCTCACATCCCACAAAAAACGCCGCACGTTTCCCGTGCGGCGTTTTTTTCATTTTCTTCAGCAGTAAAACGATCGATTATCGTCCCTGCAAAATTTTCATTTGTTCCTCTTCTCATATAATGGTCACCAACCGTCAACTGCCAACTAATGACTAATGACTGAATTAAATCACACCTTCCCGGATCATCGGCAGCATCTTTTCCCCGACCTTTGCGGCTATGATGCTTTTGATAACATCCCCCGGCAGCGGCTGGATATCACAGGCAAGGATCATCGGCCAGAATGCGATCGTGTTCCCATAATAAAACCGGTTCATGCAGTAAAGATAGACTGTCCCGAAGAAATAGATCACCAGCGTTCCGGCAAGGCATGCCGTAAAGAGCTGTCTGAATCCCGGTTTTTCGCTTTTTTCAGAGATAAACCCGGTAAGGTAAGCGCCCGGAATAAAACCGATAATAAACCCGAATGTCGGCTTTAGTACGTATGCGATCCCTCCGCCCTGCGTAAAAACAGGCAGCCCCGCAAGGCCCATGACAGCATAGATCAGAGCCGCTGCAGCGCCCCATTTCGGCCCGAGAAGGATTCCGGCCAGCATTACAAAAAGTGTCTGCAAAGTCAATGGAATGATCGGAACCGGAACAGTCAAAAAACCACCAACCGCGATCAGAGCCACAAACATTGCACATAATATCAATTTTTTCGTATGTCCGTTTTGCATTTTTTCTCCGTCTAAAACAGCATTATCAACTCAATAATATAATGGATCCCGAATGGCAAAAAACGTTCGGCCTTGATCTGTCTTCATGCCATTTTAACAAATAAAAAAGGCCGGACAGGACGGCATAAAACCATCCGCCGGCCAAAATATTCAATTTTTATTCTATGCCATTACAACTTTTACATCAACTTGTTTTCCGGATTCTATGACAGGAAGTACATTCCCATCGATCGCTGTGCCGTCAACAATGACCTTTGCAACGCCCTTCTGCACGCCATTCGGATTTTCCACGTGAATGTGATAAACCGCTCCGCGGTACCGTCTGTCAACGCTGAATTCACGGACTGTATCCGGTACACAGGGATCGACCATCAGTCCGTCCAAAGTCGGCTGTATCCCGAGTATTGCCTGGCTGATACTGAGGAATGTCCAGGCAGCGGTGCCGGTCAGCCAGCTGTTTTTCGCTTCTCCGAAAGTCGGTGCATCAATACCGGCGATCATCTGTGAATAAACATACGGCTCCGTCCGATGGATCTCACTGATATCCTCGATGTATGCCGGCGCAGTTCTGCGGTAGACCTCCCATGCCCGGTTTCCATGCCCCAAAACGGTTTCCGCGCAAACGATCCAGGGATTGTTATGGCAGAAAATACCCGCGTTTTCTTTGTAGCCCGGAGGATAGGAAGAGATCTCACCGAGATTCAGGTGATAGCGTGTGTATGCAGGCTGCAGCAGAACGATGCCGTATTTGGTATCAAGCCGTTCTTCCACACTCTTCATAGCACGGGCGGCTTCACCGCTTTCTTTCCCAATCTCCGCCATAACACACATTCCCTGCGGTTCAATGAAGATCTGTCCTTCTTCACATTCCTTCGACCCTACAGGAGCGCCATAAGCATCATAGGCACGGCGGAACCATTCACCGTCCCACCCCGCTGTCAGCGCTGCTTTTTCCATGGCGGCAATTGCCTGATCAGCCTTTTCAGCTTCTTCCATGAGTCCTTGTTTTTTCAAAATCGCTGACCATGCCCGGCCATATTTTACAAACATACCCGCGATAAATACGCTTTCCGCGACGGGACCTTCGCTGGGGCCGGTTGTCTGGAAGCTTTCCCCCGGATGCTCAGAGAAGCAGTTTAGGTTCAGACAATCATTCCAATCAGCACGTCCGATGAGCGGCAGCCCGTGCGGGCCAAGATGTTCATTGATGTAATTAAAACTGCGGCGCAAATGCTCAAGCAGCGGCTGTGCAAGTTTTTCGTTATTGTCAAAGGGGACCTGTTCATCCAGGATCGACCAGTCACCGGTCTCCCGCAGATAAGCATCAGTACCGGCGATCAGCCAGAGCGGATCATCATTAAAACCTGAACCGACTGCCAGGTTTCCTTTCTTCGTCAGAGGCTGATACTGATGATAAGCGCTGCCGTCAGGGAATTGAGTCGCGGCAATATCAAGAATGCGCTCCCGTGCCCGCTCCGGGATCATATGGACAAACCCCAGAAGATCCTGACAGGAATCCCGGAATCCCATTCCCCGGCCCATTCCGCTTTCATAATAACTGGCGGAACGGCTCATGTTGAAGGTGACCATACACTGATACTGGTTCCAGATATTCACCATACGGCTCAGCTTCTCATCCTCACAGTACACCACATAACCATCCAGCAGATGTTTCCAGAATTGGGAAAGCGCTTCACGTGCAGCGTCATACTGCGCGGCGTTCGAGAAACGTTCCATCATTTCTTCAGCCCGGACTTTATTGATAATGCCGGTCGATGCAAATTTTTCATTTTGCGGGTTTTCGATATAACCAAGGCCAAAGAGCAGCACACGGCTTTCACCCGGTTTCAGATTCATATGAAACTGCATAGCCCCAACCGGAGCCCATCCATGAGCAATACTGTTAGTACAATTGCCATTAAAGACAACTTCCGGATGCGCAGGGCTGCCATAAACGCCAACGAATGCGTCCCGTGAAGTATCAAAAGCATCAGGTTTCTGATCCGCCCAGAAGACCGCATAGTGATTTCTCCGTTCCCGGTATTCTGTCTTATGGTAGATCGCCTTTTCCGTAACCTCTACTTCGCCGATACTGTAATTTCGCTGGAAATTCGTGGCATCATCATTAGCGTCCCAGAGGCAAAACTCAAGGTACGGAAAAACGTCGATTTCTTTTTCCGTATCGGATTCGTTTTTCACAGTGACACGCATCAGCAGACAGTTCTCGCCCAACGGGACAAACATTTCCTGCTCAGCTTCCAGACCGTTTTTTCGTGATTCGATAATGGTATATCCCAGACCATGACGGCAATGATAAGAATCGAGTTCTTCCTTTACCGGCTGCCACCCGGGATTCCAGATTGTTTTTCCGTCCCGAATGTAGAAATGATAACCTTCACTGTCCAAAGGAGAGTTGTTATAGCGATAGCGGGTGATCCGGCGAAGGCGAGCATCCTGATAAAAACTATATCCGCCTGCTGTATTGGAAAGGAGCGTAAAGAAATCCTGGTTTCCCAGATAATTGATCCACGGCAGCGGTGTTCGCGGCGTGGTGATCACATATTCACGTTTTTCGTCATCGAAATGTCCGAATTTCATAGTTTATCTCCATTGGATTCGTAATGGTTTTATATTCTGTTTGGACCTGTTGAATGCCCAAATTTTCAATAATATAATTATACTCAATTCGATCCTGAGGAACAGGTAAAAAATCAGGATAAAAGTAATAATTATTATTGTTCAGCCGATTCCACAGTATCAGTCCAGCCGCAGGATCAGCTCAAGGACACGTTTAGCCGAAAGGTTTATCGTCTCTTCGCTTATCAGACCACGTTCATAAGCCTCTTTCACACGGTCAGGAAATCCGCATCCCATTTTGATATCATTACCGGCGTTGATCTCTTTATACTGTTCGCCGTTATTCCACCAGTCAGTCATGATCACCCCGTCAAAGCCCCATTCATCCCGCAGGATCCCCTCCAGCAGATCTCGATTCTCAGAACAGCGCAGACCATTGAGCAAATTATATGATGTCATCAATGACCAGGGATGCCCCGTTCTTATTGCGATTTCGAAACATTTCAGATAGATCTCACGCAATGCGCGTTCGGAAACACGGGAATCACTGTTCTTGCGATTCGTCTCCTTATTGTTGCAGCAGAAATGTTTGATAGCGGCCGCGACATTATTTTTCTGAATACCATTTATCATAGCACCGGAAAGTGTCCCCGCCAGAAGCGGATCTTCCGAATAATATTCGAAATTACGGCCACAAAGCGGATTCCGGTGAATATTCACAGCCGGAGTCAGCCAGATACAGATATTGTTCTCTTTAACTTCCTCTCCGGCGGCAAAACCGACCTCTTCCACGATTTCCGTATCCCAGGTAGAAGCCAGAAGTGTCGCACAGGGAAAAGCTGTCGTACAGACACCGCATTCAGGACGAATCCGAAGTCCTGCGGGACCATCCGCAGTCATCACCGAAGGCACATGATATTTTGGCAGATTTCCAAAGCCAAAGGTATTGGCACATCCTGTATTCGGCTGACCTCCCAGCAAATGGATATTATCTTCCAAAGTGAGCTGAGTCATGAAATTATCCAGCGAAACCTTTCCCTCAGCCACATCATCAAAGGGGATTTCACAGGTCTTTCCGAAAAAGGGGAGAAAATCCTGAAACCGACTTTGCGGAGCAAGACAAACACCCGCAGGAAATCCTTCCCACCCCAATCCATTTTCCCGAAAATCATAAGGTTTGTCAACAGGTAAGGATTCATAACTTCCATCAGAGCGAAGCCGTTTTGTCAGCTGCTTTGGGCCTGCTTTTGAAGATAACTGCTTCACGATGCGGTTTTCATCCAAATGGAGTACGAAAGGAATACAGACCGCATCGCGGACATTGCTCCCCAGGTAAAAATGATAATCACCTTTCTCCAGAATATAGGCTGATTTTCGGATCTTCCCCAGGTCGTCAAAAGAAGCCATTGAAATCACCGGAAAAATCAGTTCAATAACCTGACTTTCACCCTCATTCAGGCTTTTTGTCTTCGCAAACGCAGCTAATGAACGAGCCGGCTTTCCCAGCAGCCCATCCGGCGCGCTGTAATAAGCCTGGACCACTTCCCGGCCGGGGAAATTTCCTTTGTTCGTAACAAGAACCTGTAAATGAATATTTCCGTCATCTTCTGGAGAAGCTTTTATCAGTTCCATCTGAAATTCTGTATAAGAGAGGCCGTATCCAAAAGGATAAACAACTTTTGACTGCATGCCGGGAATCGTTTCGAAATAACGGTAGCCGACATAAATATCTTCCGAATAGTCCACATAGTCCGGTGATTCATGAAATCCGGCAGAGGAGGGGTAATCATCAAGATCGCCCGCCATAGTATCCGGAAGCTTTCCGCATGGGCTGTAAATTCCCGTTATCAGCTCTGCAGCAGCCGCACCGCCTTCCATGCCACCCTGCCACGCAAGCAGGGCCGCTCCGATACGATCGTCATAAGCAAACCACTTCGCATCCATCAGACCGCCGATATTCAGGACTACGATCACATGAGGAAAGTTAGCACAGACATCGTCAACCATCCGCTGTTCTCCGGGTGTCAGATAAAAATCGGATTTCGGGAACAACCTGCGGGAGAGCTCTGAAAAGGCGATCTCATCGGCTTCCTGATTCGGATATGGGACACTGCGCCTGTCCCAGCCTTCTCCGGAAAAACGGCTGATGGAAATGATCGCGGTATCCGTGAACTGCCGTGCACCTTCCACAAGCTCTTTCGGCAGATCCGGTTCCTCGGTCAATCCGGCAAGAGCTCCGTTTTCCATCTGTTTCCGGACATTTTCCCGGTAAAAATCACAGAGCGGTTCATAAAGAAGAAGAGGTTCGGGAAGCTTCTTGATCCCGTCATACAGATTTGTAACATACGCGCATGTTACATCTCCGCTGCCCCCTCCGCCCTTGACATAATCGAAAGTACCCTTTCCGAAAAGCGCCGCTTTTGTGCCGCCTGTGAGTGGAAGAAGCGCATCTTCGTTTTTCAAAAGAACCATGCCTTCACGAGCCGCCCGCCGGGCAATGTCAATATGATCCGTTCCTGCTGTTACTTTTTCTTTCCATTCATACAGCGGCAAATTCACCTGATATCTGGCTCTCGTCCACTTTTTCATTTTTCCTCCCGTTATTCATAAAGTATCTTTTTTGACTAATTCAGAAGCTGACATTCTCGTACTTTTGTTTAATTGCACTATGGCATTGGGACATCTCTGTCCTTCTTATATCATTCTTCCGATTAAGCATACCATATTTCGAATACAAAATCACAGGAAAAAAAGGGGGACAGGAGCGGAACAGAATTCATATCCGAAGCAATCTTCAGAACGCATTGTGATGGCAGGATTGTGATGGCAGCTTTTGTTCAATAAGCTCCGCCCTTGACATCTGAACAAATATGGTCTATTATATTATTAGGATAGTTTTATGAGATTTTCAACCTGGCAATTCACAAACCCCGGCGGCCGCGAGCCGAACGAAGATTCTGTCGGATCATTTTCCAACGGGAAAAACCATGCATGGATCGCTGCAGATGGTTTGGGCGGTCATAGCCATGGAGAGCAGGCATCTGAAGAAGCCGCTAAAACAATTGGCAAAATGATCGCTGATTGTCAAGCCATAGATGAAGGCTTCGTAAAAGAATCGTTTCGTATGATGAATGAAAACGTGGAAGAGCTTCACGGACCATTATCTACCGCTGTCTGCTCGTTTTCTGACGGTGAGACCCTTTGGTATGCAAACAACGGAGATTCCCGCTTCATATTTATCCGGAATAAAGAAGTTATTCTCAGAACAAATGATCACAGTGTTGCTTTTTTGGCGTACAAAACCGGACAAATCAGCTATGAGGAGATTCCCACCCATCCTTCACAAAACCGTTTGTTCCACTGTCTTGGCAATGAATTAGATTTTCCCGGTGAATTCTATCCCGAAGTCAAAATAGAACCAGGGGATGCATTTCTATTGTGTACCGACGGGTTCTGGGAATTGATAAAAGAAAGCGAAATCATTCGCGCACTGAACATAGCTCCATCCGCTAAGGAATGGATGGAAACAATGGTGGAAATCATTAAAACACGTTTACTGCCAACTTCAGATAACTATACGGCAGTGTGTATTATCGTTCAGGAAAACTGAAATCAGGCCACACTTTACTGAACCAAACAAAATACTCCGGCAGCATAGAACGCCAATAAACCGTATCATGAGATCCGGGACGAATGTAATATTCATAAGGATAGCCGATAAATGTAAGCTGTCCTGATGCTTTGTTTGCTTCATGCCGGAAATTGTCTTCACCACCCGCATCGATACGGATACGCAGCCGCTCTTCGGGCAGCTGGCTTTCGGCAAGATAATAGAGTCCCTGGTCATCCATGATCGTTCCCGGCATACTCAGCAACGCAGCTGCACCAAAGAGATCCGGATGCTCAAAGGCTAATAATTCAGCCCACAATGCACCGCGGGAAAGACCTCCCAGCCCCCTGCATTCGCGTTTTGTGCAGGTATTATAATTCATCTCGATCCAGGGCATCAATTCATAAATAACAGCATTTCCAAATTCCGAATGAGAAATGCTCATGAGGTAGTTGTCCTCCTGCGGAACAACGATCAGAAAAAGCGGAAGGCCATCCTGATTAATGGCATCCCGCATCAATTCATCCATTTCCATTTTCAGCCAGATATCTATCCCCATATCCTGTCCATGCAGCAAATACAGTACAGGGTACCCTCCCAGAATACGGGAATCCGTACAAGGCGGAATATATACATCAAATCTCAGTTCTGAGTTGAGAAATTCAGATTTTATAGAATGATGCTCGACACCGGGCCACTCTTCTTCACAACTCAGCGCAAAAGCGTTAATGACACGGAACAATATGACAACCAGGCATAGAAATAGAATCATTTGTTTCTTCATACTCTAATTTTAAAACAATATTATAAAAAAGGACCGGATTGCTGAAGGTTTCAGGTACCAGTTTTTTATCAGCTTTTTTATCAGCAGCTGTTTCTGACATTTTATAAAAAATTGATTATTATACAGCCATATAAAAAAAATATGTAAGCTGGCAGGCAGTATCACTGATGATCCGCTCCTCTGCACTGCATATACTACAGATGACAAATTACACATAGTTTCCATATACATCTTATAACGGATCAATTCACGGGACTCCACAAATAAAACGAGTCAGCAGAGGCAGTTTTATTGGCTCATTCGAAACAGTTCCATCTTTTTTATGTATTATAATTATGAAGAGATGGGGTATTGGACAAAAAATCATAATTTTTCCAAGCTGCCGCGGTTACGTTTCATGTATGAACAGGAAACTGACCGGGAACCCTTGTAATCAGCCGCCGTAATCCCACCACAGGCAAAAAGCGATTGTTTTTACGGGGATTTTTTTTCATTGGAGGTCACATGAATTACGCATCATCAGCGAATTTAATGCGAAAAGAAGAAATCGTCATTGCTCCTTACGGTACTCATTCCAAAGACACACGCGGACGGCTTTATCCTGAAGAAGATCACAGTTACCGCGGTTGTTACCAACGGGATAAAGACCGCATCCTCCATACAACATCATTCCGGCGGCTTGAATACAAAACCCAGGTTTTTGTCAACGACGAAGGAGACTATTACCGAACCCGTCTCACGCACACGCTGGAGGTGGCACAGATCGGCAGGACGCTTGCACGCGCATTGGGAGGAAACGAAGATCTTGCCGAAGCGATCTGCCTTGCCCATGACATGGGACATCCTCCATTCGGGCATTCCGGTGAAGATGTTCTCGCGAGAAAAATGGCGAATCACGGCGGTTTTAATCACAACAGGCAGACACTGCGCATCGTCACAAAACTGGAAAAACGCTACAACGGATTTACCGGATTGAATCTGAGTTACGAAACGCTTGAAGGTATCGCAAAACATGAGACCGAATATGACACCATGGGGGATATAGATTTCAATCCTAACCTGCGGGGTTCTTTGGAAGCCCAGATCGCAAACATGGCTGACGAGACAGCTTATTCCGCCCATGATCTTGATGACGGGCTGCGATCCGGTCTCTTGACGCTGGAAATGGTTGAAAAACTGGAAATATGGAAAGTTATTTCAGACAATCTGCATTTTGCCGAAACCAGCCTGAGTGACATCGACCGCCACCGATTCATCAATGCGCTGACAGCCCTGGAAGTAGATGATATCGTTGCGCATACTGAACAACTGATCCAGAAAAATCGTATTGAATCTGTAAGCGACCTGATCCATATGCCTTATAATATTGTTTCGAACGGTGATTACCTGGTCGGTCTGAATCGGGAACTGAAAGATTTTCTGTTCAACAACATGTACCATCATTACCGTGTCATGCGCATGAGCGCGAAAGCAGACATGATTTTGTCGCGCCTGTTTGATACCTTTCTCGGGAATCCGGATCTGATGCCGACTCACATTCAGATGATGATCAATGAGAAAGGGCTTGAAGTCGCAATTTGTGATTATATTGCCGGGATGACTGACCGCTATGCCACGGAGCAGTATAAAAAGCTCTTTGACCCGGACACACTGCCGTAGGCCGGTCAACTGAGAAAGCTTTATAGTATGAAAAACATACCACTGACCCGTTATTGTTTTCGGGCAATAGTGGTGGATTATAATATACAGATGGCACAGAGCGCCATGGAATAAAATGAGGTGAATTATGGCTGAACAAACATATTTAACTGCAGAAGGCAAACAAAAACTTCAGGATGAACTTGAAGACCTGAAAAACGTCAAACGCCCGGAAATAGCCGCACGGCTTCATCATGCTATCTCACAGGGGGATATCTCCGAGAATGCAGATTACTCTGCCGCAAAAGAGGATCAGGCATTCATGGAAGGCCGTATCCAGGAACTGGAAGCACTTCTTTCCAATGTCAAACTGATCGACGATATGGAACACGAACAGGGAGTAGTAAATATCGGATCGATCGTATCCCTTCAGGAAGAAGGGGAAGATGAAGAGGAAGAATACACGATCGTAGGAACGCATGAAGCGGATCCGAAGAACAACAAAATTTCCTTTCTTTCTCCCATTGGAGCTGCCATCCATAAGCATAAAATGGGTGAAACCGTCACTGCCGATACTCCGGGCGGTACGATCCGCATGAAAATCGTAAACGTGAGATAGGTAAAGTATCGTCAAGCGTAGGGATTTTTCCATCGGACAAAGGAGGAAATTCATTCTTCAGCCTGTATGGAAACAATTATCAGAGGTTCATTGACAGTTCACCGAACTGAAGAATTATCTTGCTGATACAGGAAAATGACCATAAAAAGACCAACCGGCTGGAATAGCCGGTTGATTTTTTATAAAGTCCATCTAAAAAATCTTCCTGATAAGAGTTGTTTTCAATGAAAGATGATATTTGTTATCTCACTGATCTCATTCTTTCATCTGTGAACCGTTATCACTCTTATGAACCGCACGCTTTTGTTCGTACATATTCCGGTCAGCCTCATCGAGCATTTGTTTGAAATCCGTGCTTCCTAATTCTTCAGCATATGCAAAGCCATAGGAAATACTGACATTCTGTTCTTTTTCTTTCTGCTGAAAATGCTGAACCATATGTCTGATCGTTTCCGGCGTGCAATTCTCCACGATAGCGGCAAATTCATCTCCCCCGAATCTGAAACATTTTTCACCAAAGCAGCTGGAAATACACTCCGCAGCCGCACAAAGAAGCTTGTCACCCGCTAAATGGCCATGCGTATCATTCGTCTTTTTCAAATAGTTGACATCGAAAAGAAATACCGCGACAGAAGCGTTACTCTCCTCGGCTTCCATCAAATATTGTTCGAAACGGTAACGATTCGGCAGATTTGTCAGCGCATCCGTTTCTGCAGCAGACCGAAGAATATTATCCAGAGAATTTCTGCGTTTCAGGACACCATTATAAGCAGAAGCCAAAAGATTCACTTCCCGAAATCCTATGTCTTCATCCAAAAAACTGTCATTTGGGATCTGCTCTGAAAATCTATTCAGCGGCAGAATCAATTTCCGATAAAGCATTGAAAAAGTAATTATCAGGATCACAATGATAGTAATGGTACCCACCCATAATAAAGATCGCTGACCGGTGACCCTGGCGGAAGCTTCAGCAGCTTTCGCTGAAGACATACCCTGGATAACTCCCACGGCAGCATTTACATTCTGTGATACAGATTGTTTATTTACCGCGTAAACCGATCCTAAAATAAGTGTCCGGGCAACTGCTTCCTTCTGATCGTTTGTCATGTTCAGTTCATCTTCGGTCAATGGAATCAATGGTATATGATTCAATGGATTGATCTGCGGCAGCGGATAGATACTGGCCATCAATGAGATCGCATGCAGCTGTGCATTCAGCATGGCATCTGCACTTTCAGCCGCAATCGAAAGAAGATCATACACTTCCGGAGTTACATCATAATTCTGAAACCGTGCCAACACCTGGCTTCCCCGGCGATCCAATTCCAATTCCTGAGCATATGCAGCCAGCGGGCTGACATTGACCTCCCCATTTTCCGTAAGCGGCATCAGAATGAAATTACTTGAAGTCTCGGATAGAAGGCTCGAACCGGCAAGCAGGGATGTGGCATCCTGAGTATAGATACCGGCTTTTTGCATGACAGCGGAGAGTAGGCCACTGGATTTATTGATAGAAAAAATCAAATAAATCATAAACACATGCAAAATGGCCAGAATGATAACGACAGGCATAACCAAAGCGTTTACCGAAACACCCCGGGAGTTATATTTTGTCTTATTAGAGGAAGGTTCGCCGGTTCTTTCCATAGATAAGGCCTTTCATTTTTCAGCATATGCGCACACAGGATCAAAAAGTGTTGTTGATTTCCGACATTTTTTCAAATATTGAACGATATATTTGATCAAATGTATCCTTACAGATACGTTGCAGGACAAAAATATTCCAATTAAACAACATTTCACTCAGTATTATTATAACAGAAATGTGTAAAAATCATTCCACGTTCGATAATGGCAATTATTTCAATTCTGCTATAAGAGTTCAGTTTGTATTTACCATCCGTATGCGGAATAGTCTGCTTCGCAAGGTGCGGGAGCACGAATTCGTGTGTTCGCAAAAGTTATTTCCCGCACATGATTTCCGGGGGCTTACAGCCCCCATACCCCCGCTTAAATGGTATCAGGCTCTTTATAAGACTCACACGCTTTCACGGTGTTCACTTTTTCTGAAAAGAAATAGGTCCTTTCAACATATCTCATACGATCTGCCTGCACAGCACTGACCTGATCGACGTACGCACCTGTTGAAAAAACCGCCCGATATCAGAAGCAGTACTGTAATTTTGTTCTACTATTATATAGAAATTATACATGATCAGACTGATTTGTAAAGGATCATCACATTAGAATTTTATTAATATTATTATCGTAAACCTGACAGTAAAAATACGAGATATACGTCGTAATAATAAACCTCTTTGACAGACCCAGGAAATAGCATCTGAAACTCGAGCTTCAAAGCGATACAGAGATAAAATGGATCTGTCTGCCGAAATTATTGCTGTTCTTTGGTTTTTAAGCCGAGGGCTGCGCACGCCGAAATCTCTCGCGCAGTCCAGCCAAATATTTGATCCTGCAATCAGACGGATTTATTGATCTCCGGAAAAAACGAAGATATTATTCTATGATTATCCCGGAAATCATACTGCCAATTTTCTCCCGGTAATAAGTGTTATTTCAGGAAATGCTCCAGAGTTTTTATATCAGCCGAAGGCGGACGCACAGATATAAACCTTACTCACCGGTTATCGAAACAGAAAATACCAGAACTTTTTTTTCGGGAGCGGCTCCGGCTCGATATCGATAACTTTCCATCCTACTGTGTTGAATACGGTTGTGGAACCATATTGGATCGATTGAGGAAGGCGGGCACCATAGCGGGGATGAACATGCCCATGGATAAAGTATTTCGGATGATATTTATCCATCAGTTTAACAAATGATTTAAAACCGTGATGGGCGTTATCGTCAGCATCACCGTAACCCTTAGGCGGTGAGTGAGCGATAATGATATCCACACCGCCCCTGGCACGGATCTTCGGTTCCAGTCTTCTGACCCGGCGTGCCATCTCTTCATCTGTATATTGATACTCCCCCAGATTGTACCGGATGCAGCCGCCAAGCCCCGCGATTCGCAGCCCGCAGACTTCGATCACTCTGTCATCGACACATTCACAGCCTTCAGGCGGATAGTTGATATATCCCTTGTCATGATTTCCCGGGACATAAAGCAGCGGCCGATTGCTCATGGTCACGAGAAACTCCAGATATTCCTGTTTCAAATCGCCGCAGGACAGGATCAGATCATACCCGGACAGTCTGCCGGGCTGATAATAATCCCACAGAGCAGGTTCTTCTTCATCAGCGACTGTCAATATCTTCATTCTGATCCTGTCGTGTTAAGTAAACGAATGTATTGTTTATGATTCCGGAGGAATCGATTCGCGATAGATCCCAAGCAGACGTATCAAATTTCGGGATTGAGGTGTAAGGTCCTCCCAGGCAGGGATTGATCCGTTTACATTTTCACAAAGCCAGTCCATCTGCATTAATTCCTCGGCAGTAAATACCCGTGTTCCATCGCTGATCTCATTTCCCAGCTGATCCCGGATCGGACAGACAAAAGGATCGACGATCCCGGTAATGATTCCATCTGTCAGGTAATGCGCGAGCATTTTCATCCCGTCCGGCAGTTTTGGATCCAGCTCAACATTAACAAGTCCTGTATTGATACCCCACCAATCGTTCACTGCATTCTTACTGTCCCTCAGCGCATCAATACCGCTGTTAAGCAGTGTCTGTACTGTCTTTTCGTAATAAACGCCCCAATTCCATCTGGGGATCACCAGCGGCTGAAAGCTGCCGTCAGGTTCGATCAGAAATGTACTCGATTCCCAGCTCATTTCGCTGCTGAGGCTTCCCGTACTGCGATTGGAAATCACATGGATCCCTTCTTCCTGAAATTCTTTTATCGGGTCGCCCGTGAGGCAGCTCCATTTCAATTCGATCCTTGCCCGCGGATTGGTAAGGCAGGCACCGATGGCATAAGCGTTTATTGCGGCAGTAGCTCCCATCGTCGGGGCGCTGGCTATATAACCGATGCGGTCTTCAGCAGCCATCGCGCCGGCGATAGCGCCGGCGATAAACTTGCCTTCATAAATACGCCCATAATAACTGCGGACCCCGGCATAGGGCATAGAAAGCGTACAGTCAAATACCGCAATATTTCTGTATTTTCCCGCGATCCGGCGGCATGCATCCAGCAATGTCGGCGTGGTAGCGAAAATAACATTCGCGCCCTGTTTTACTGCCGTCTCCATCGTTTCATCCGGGTTGCCGTCACACAAATAACTGCTGACCCGGATCTCGTTTTTCATCTTTTCTTCGAGATATTTCTGCCCCTGTGCGTGCGCATTTTCCCACGGGCTGGTTTGAGGATCGTAATTATAGATAAACGCCGCATGCAGGTCAGGAGACCCCAGAATAAAGCGCAGTATCGGTTTTCCCTTTTCTTCCGGCTCAGTACTTACGGAAATCGGCTGTCCCTGCGCAAGGAGCCTGATATCCGGCCAGATCTCTTTCATGCACGAAAGAATTTCGTCTGTGGTTTGTTCACGAAGCTCCTCATAAGGATGAACATTCAGATAGGCAAGGAAAACATCGCCCGCAGTCAGCGGCAGTTTTTCGCTGTTCAGCTGCTCATAAGCCTCGGTAATGCGTGTGAAATTTGTACTGAAGGATTTTCGTACGTCGTCCGGCCATTCCTGATCCGGTGCCAGCCCAATTCTTGCCTGCAGTTTTGCATACCCGCCTAACTCTGAAAAAGTCGGCAGATAAGACTTGCTCAGCTTATAGAAATTCATGAATTCATAATAAAGCTGTATCTTCGGATCATCGGATAACGGAGGGATCAGCCTTGTCACCATTCCGGTGATATCCGTTGCGCCGTAACTTTTCAAAACACTGACCCGCTTATTTCCTTCCTGGACGTAAAAATTTCCAAGATATTCAAAACAGAGGATCGGATCAGTGATGCCTTCTCCCAAATGAGCTTCACACAGGTTAACCCATTTTTCGCCGAATTCCGTACGCGAATCCATCAGCGGCATAAAATTTCCGGCGAAGGCCATTTTTCGCCCGCCGGTACGGGTACCCACGATCCGTTCAATAGGAATTTCGATCAGACCGATATTTTTGGAACTGACATCCGAAATATTTACAATTTCATCCAATACAGCGGGATAAGGATTCTCACCCCGGCTTATACAATTATCATAGTATTTTTTGCCCTGTTTCAGGGCATTTTCATATTGTGTTATTGCTTCTAATCTACCCATATTATTTTCCGGCTTAAGTATATCACTACAAAAAATTGAACTGCCGCAGTTGAGATGAACTGATTATTTAAAAATGCCTGTCCAAATTACAAACGAACCTCTCTGTTGAAGAAAATATTATTTCGTTCTGATGTTACAGCCGTAAACCGGATGTTCCGGATGATCAAAGTTCCGGATATCATCAGCTGCCTGCTCTGCGCAAGCATTTACCTGATTTATGTTCTAATATATTATATGAAAATTATATTCGATATGACAAATTTGTCAATGGTTTATCTATAAGAGATCAAATTTTTTCGGAACAAGTTACCGGAACAAGTCAGGGAAACGAAGTTTCAGTCATGGATAAAAATGTCGAAGACCGGACCTTTCAGTTCATATCCCCACTGCCTCGCATTATCTGCTGAGAACAGATAAATAAATCCTTACAGGATTGTTTCATATTTACGGAGTCTGTATATATGAATGTATTTATGAATGAGCGAATCGCTATACTTTAAATAAGTGGCAGCGGAAAGAATGGAGTAAAATATATTTCGGAGATTAATGAAATACTGATGCGAGAAAAGAAGAATTCCAGGCCCCTGATCATCATACTGCTTTTTTGCTGTGTTTTTCTGCTGCCGATCGTCGGAAGCGGTTTTTTTCAGATCCCGACTGTTAATATCCCGACCGTAACGGGTACCGACCGCGGGGTTGTTGTCAAAGTGAAAAACGACAGCTCCAACCCACAGATCAATGTTCGTTCAGGGCCGGGAACGGAATATGACCGTGTCGGGACATTGGTCGCGAATCAGGAAGCAATAGCAAAAGGCCGGACGGAAGGCGGAAGCTGGATCCTTATCGAATATCAGGGCGGACCGGACGGATATGCGTGGGTCTACAGTTCTTATGTGGATTATGTAGGTGAACTGCCAATTGTGGTCGTTCCCAACACCCCCACACCGCGAATTACAAATACCATCGACCCGACTCTCGCAGCACAGTTTATTATCACAGTAGAACCGACAAGACTGCCGACATTTACGGAACCGGCACCGCTTTCCATACCGACTTTTCAAACAGTCACGGGAGTGAACGTAAGCGGAGGAATACCGATGGGTATGATCATTGTGATTTGCGGTATTCTTGGAATTGTGATCGGTCTATTCGCTTTATCTCAGCGCAGATAAGATCACCGCAAAAGGCTAGTGAGTCTTATAAAGTGCCTGATACCAATTAAAGCGGGGTATGGGGAGCGAAGCTCCTGTCCCGAATCTGACCGGACGAAGTCCGTATCTTACGGTACAGGTTTACAGCCCACGGAAATCAGGCTCGGAAAGTGGCTTTCGCAAACACATACATATTCGGTCCCGCACCTTGCGAAGCACACTGTTCCGCATATAGTTGGCAAACACAAACTGAGCTCTTATAATAGAAGGTTTTAATGACAGAGATTTACGACAAAGTGGTAAGCGTGAGATTTACGCCTGTCAGTAAAGCGTATTACTTCGACGCAAACGGATATGATTTACATGTTGATGATTATGTGATCGTGGAATCCATCCGGGGAAAACAGATCGGACAAATCGTCAAGGTGATGGATGAATACATCAATGAAGGAGACAGCCTGAAACCGGTCATCCGTCCCGCATCTTCGAAAGACCTTGTGGCAAAGGAACTCTTCAATCAGAATAAGGATGAAGTGTTGGAATTCTCGAGAAAACGTCTTGAGGAGCTGAATTTGAAGGGCGTGAAAATTCTTGATGCCGAATTCAGTTTCGACGGATCCAGACTTCAGATCAATTATTCCAGTGATAACGATGAAAAGGTCGATCTGAAGACCCTGAAATATGATCTTCTGCGAAACTATCCATCTGTCAGCGCTGTTGACCTGCGGCAGCTCGGACCCCGCGACGTCGCAAAGATGATACCGGGAATGGGTGCCTGCGGTCTTTCCTGCCGATGCTGCTGCAGATATCTGACGGAATTCAATTCAATTTCCATTAAAATGGCAAAAGAGCAGGGCATTTCACTGACACCTACCGAGATCACCGGTATGTGCGGACGGCTGCGCTGCTGCCTTGTTTTTGAAAACGACCTTTATGTGGAATGCCGGAAACGGCTTCCGAAAAAGAACAAACATGTCATGACACCGCAGGGTGAAGGCAAAGTGATCGAGGTGTTCCCACTCAGAGACGCAGTCCTTGTGGAAATTCCTGAAGTAGGAAGAAGGGAATTTAAGCGTGAACAACTCGGGATCGAAGATCAGATTTCCTCACCGCAATCAGATAACTCCGAAGCTGATGAGAGTGAAAAGGAATTCAATGATGATGATATCCTGGCTTTGGTGAGCGGTTCCGAGATCAGCGAAAAGCCTGAGAAAGCCGAAAAACCGGAAAAGCCTAAACCATCCCGGGCGGGAAAGAACGATCGAAAAGACCGGGGAGAACGTCCGGAACGTGATGCCAACCGTGACAGGAATGAAAAGAGGGAACGCCGTGAGCGGCCTGCAAGAAATCCCAGACAGGATAGGAAGCCCGCACCAACCGGAGGGAATAACAATCCTCCTGCAAAGGAATAACTACTGTCCGACTGACGTTTTTTCTGAGTATTTGATTTGATGGCTGACAAAATCAAAAGCCGAAAAACATGAGGAATAAAAAATGTGACCGCCGCGAAAGCGTGTGAGTCTTATAAAGAGCCTGATACTTTCTTAAGCGGGGGTATGGGGGCTGCA
>DAIMGK010000063.1:22047-24479 GCA_036723985.1 Flexilinea sp. | reverse complement strand
ATCAATTTCATCATAGGTGGACAGCCATGTCTGTGTGAAGGTCATAGCCTGATCCTGGGACCAGGAAGCGACCTGCATATCCAGCATTTCGATTCCGGGATATTCAGTCAGAGCGCCGAGGAAACCGGCATAGCGGTTGGCAGCGGAGTCTTCACCCTGCTGGCCGTAAAGAGCAACGACATTACCCTTGCCGCCCATCTTTTCGAACAGATACTTCGCGGTGTTGTAACCGGCAACATAGTCATCCGGAGACATGTGGACAACGAAGGAATCCCATTCAGCCGGTTCCAGTTCATCAGCGTGGTGCCACAGGATCGCGACTTTCGCGCCTGCTTCTTCAGCGATCTCAACAACGTTGGCAGTGTTGGCCTTGGAAGCGGGATCGGTCACGAAGATAGAGTGATCGCCATACTGGGCGATGAAGTCACGCATGGCCTGCATTTCTTTGTTATCATCACCGTCGGTAGCAAGGACCTGACCGACCACATCATCTTTGGAATCAGCGAACAGTTCACCGCCCTTGGCTTCCTGAGCCCAGAATTCATTGTCCAGGGAGTGGACCAGAATGCCCAGATGCCAGATTTCTTCCGGTTCATCAGCAATGATTTCTTCCGCAGCGGCGACAGCTTCTTCAACATCGGCTTTCGTATCGGAAATAATTTCTTCAACGTCAGCGGAGGCTTCTTCAACAGCGGCATGTGTGTCAGAAACGGTTTCTTCAACGTCAGCGGCAGCTTCTTCAACAGCAGCTTCTGCGTCAGCAGCAATTTCTTCAACGTCAGCAGCGGCTTCTTCAACAGCAGCTTCTGTGTCAGAAACAATTTCCTCTACAGCTTCGGAAGCTTCGTCAACAGCGGCTTCTGCATCCTCAGCAGTTCCCACAGCGACAGCGGCAGCGGTATCAGCAAGAATTTCTTCAACGGAGGCGGCAGCTTCTTCAACGACAGCTTCTGTGTCAGAAACAGTTTCCTCTACAGCTTCGGAAGCTTCGTCAACGACGGCTTCCGCGTAATCAACAGTTTCTTCAACGTCAGCGGCAGCTTCTTCAACAACATCTTCTGTGTCAGCAACAGTTTCTTCAATAGCTTCGGAAGCTTCTTCAACAACGGTTTCTGCGTAATCAACGGTTTCTTCAACGACTTCGGCGGCTGCTTCAGCGGATGCGTTGAGTTCTTCAAAGCTGGGATGTTCGGAGAGAACACAGAAGCTCAGATCGTCAAAATCGTATTCCGGCGTACCGTCGATGAACATAGCTTTGTATTCGGCAACGTTTTCAGCGGTGACCAGGACAGCCTGGGTCTTGATGACCGGGTTTTCAACCTCAAGGCCGTTCTTCGCGGCCTGGTAGGCGTAGGAAGCGCCATAGCCCATGAGCAGGTAACCGTTGTTAGCGATCGTACATGCCATGTCACCGGCTTCGATGGCTTCATAAGCAGCGGCGATACCGTCGCAGCCGCACACAAGGATCTTGCCGTTCTTGCCTTCGAGCTTCAGTGCTTCGATCGCGCCGAGACCCATGGTATCGTTGGCAGCCCAGATGGCATCGATATTATCGTAGGTGGACAGCCAGGTCTGTGTGAAGGTCATGGCCTGATCCTGGGACCAGGAAGCGACCTGCATATCCAGGCATTCGATTTCCGGATATTCAGCCAGAGCGCCGAGGAAACCGGCATAGCGGTTGGCAGCGGAGTCTTCACCCTGCTGGCCGTAAAGAGCAACGACATTACCCTTGCCGCCCATCTTTTCGAACAGATACTTCGCGGTGTTGTAACCGGCAACATAGTCATCCGGAGACATGTGGACAACGAAGGAATCCCATTCAGCCGGTTCCAGTTCATCAGCGTGGTGCCACAGGATCGCGACTTTCGCGCCTGCTTCTTCAGCGATCTCAACAACGTTGGCAGTGTTGGCCTTGGAAGCGGGATCGGTCACGAAGATAGAGTGATCGCCATACTGGGCGATGAAGTCACGCATGGCCTGCATTTCTTTGTTATCATCGCCGTCGGTAGCCAGGACCTGACCCACCACATCGTCTTTGGAATCCGCGAACAATTCGCCGCCCTTGGCTTCCTGTGCCCAGAATTCATTGTCCAGGGAGTGGACCAGGATCCCCAGGTGCCAGATTTCTTCCGGTTCTGACACAGCTTCAGCAACGGTCTCCGCCTGCTCTTCGACCTGTTCTTCAACAGCAGTTTGAACGTCGGCAGCGGTTTCTTCGACCTTATCGGCAGCAGTTTCAACAGCTTCTTCAACGGCTGTCTGGGCTTCGTCAGCGGCTTCTTCAACCTTATCGGCAGCGGTTTCAACAGCTTCTTCAACGGTTGTCTGGGCTTCGTCAGCAACTTCTTCAACCTTATCGGCAGCGGTTTCAACAGCTTCTTCAACGGCTGTCTGGGCTTCGTCAGCGGTTTCTTCAACCTTATCGGCAGCGG
>DAIMGK010000063.1:0-21947 GCA_036723985.1 Flexilinea sp. | reverse complement strand
TTTCAACAGCTTCTTCAACGGCTGTCTGAGCTTCGGCAACAGTTTCTTCAACCTTATCGGCAGCGGTTTCAACAGCTTCTTCAACGGCTGTCTGAGCTTCGGCAACAGTTTCTTCAACCTTGTCGGCAACTGTTTCAACAGTTTCGGAAACGGCAGTAGAAACTTCCTCCACCTTTTCTTCCACTTTCTCTACTACGGCAGTTGCTGTATCAGCAACTTTCGGCTGTCCTCCATCATTACACCCGGTCAGCACAAAGCTGAAGACGAGCAAAACAGCCAACAATATGGACAAGCTTTTTTTCATGACATCTCCTTCAATAATCACCGCTCATTATATAAAATATCGCTCAGGCGGTTGATACTATTTTACTCCCAAAATCGGATGTTTGAATGAAGTGATTAGATAATTATTGATTTTGGCAAAGACGGCCCCGGGAAAACAGCAGGTTGCATTTTTCATGGAGAACTGGTATAATTATAAATAATTATTTTGGCGAATGTCAAAAAAAAAAATTAGCAGAGGAATTTGATGGAATACAGAACAGAACATGATTCAATGGGGGAGATGAAAGTCCCTGCCGATAAATACTGGGGGGCGCAGACACAGCGCAGTTATCAAAACTTCAAGATCGGTACAGAAAAAATGCCGAAGGAAGTCATCACCGCTTTTGCCTATCTGAAAAAATCCGCAGCTCTTGCCAATTTCCGGCTCGGCAAGCTGGATGAGGAAAAACTGAATGCCATCACTGCCGCGGCTGACGAGATCATCGCGGGAAAGCTTGATGACAATTTCCCGCTTGTTGTCTGGCAGACGGGCAGCGGCACACAATCCAACATGAATGTGAACGAAGTGATCGCAAACCGCGGGAATGAGATCGCGGGGAAAAAGCTGCTCCATCCCAATGATGATGTCAACAAATCCCAAAGTTCCAACGACACTTTCCCGACTGCCATGCATATCGCCGCGGTATTCGAGATCAATCAGAAACTCATCCCGTCCATCGAAACACTGATCGATACTTTTAAACGGCTGGAAGCCGAAAATGAAGGCATCGTGAAATCCGGACGGACCCACCTGCAGGACGCGACACCGATCAGCTTCTCTCAGGAGATCAGCGGCTGGCGGAATATGCTGGAAGTAGCACTGGAACAGATCCGTGCAGCCATGCCGGGCATCTCACGGCTGGCGCTTGGCGGTACCGCTGTCGGTACAGGACTGAATGCCCCGAAGGGTTTCGCTGAGGAAGCCGCAAAAGCCGTATCCGAATACACCGGTTACGCTTTCGAGACCGCTCCAAACAAATTCCATTCGCTGACATCCAAAGACGATCTCGTTTTCATGCACGGGGCGCTCAAAGCACTGGCTGCCAACCTGATGAAGATCGCCAATGACGTCCGCTGGCTGGCAAGCGGCCCGCGTGACGGCCTGGGTGAGATCAACATTCCCGCCAACGAACCCGGCAGTTCCATCATGCCCGGCAAAGTCAACCCCACCCAGTGTGAATCCATGACCATGGTTGCCGTTCAGGTCATTGCCAACGATACGGCCGTCGCTTTTGCCGCGTCACAGGGAAACTTTGAACTGAATGTCTTCATGCCGGTGCTGATCTACAACTTTTTACAATCCGTCCGTCTGCTGGCGGAAGGTATGCGTTCCTTCAATGACAACTGTGTCACGGGGATCACCGCCAACAAAGAAAAGATGGATCACAATCTCCACAATTCCCTGATGCTCGTCACCGCGCTGAATCCATATATCGGTTATGAAAACGCGGCAAAGACTGCGAAACTGGCTTTCAATGAAAACATCTCCCTCCGTGAAGCATGCGTAAAACTCGGTTTTCTTACGGAAGAGAAGTTTGATGAAGTGTTCCACCCGGAACAAATGATATAAAAATGTTATCAGTTTTTTAATGAGAGGAAAAGGTATTGATATGTCTGAAAAATTGACAAGAGTCGAACGGGATTCCATCGGAGAGATGAACATTCCGGTTGAAGCCTACTATGGCGTTCAGTCCATGCGAGCACTGGAAAACTTCCTGATCTCAGGATACAACCTCCGCCCGGAAATGATCGACAGCCTTGCGCAAGTCAAGAAAGCCTGCGCGATCGCCAACCTGAAAGCCGGCCAATTGACAAAGGAAGTCGCAGATGCGATCGTCCAGGCATGCGATGAAATTCTCGAAGGGAAGTGGCATGAGGAATTCATCGTTGATCCGATCCAGGGCAGCGCCGGTACTTCCATCAACATGAACGCCAATGAAGTCATCGCCAACCGGGCCATCGAAATCCTCGGCGGAACCAAGGGCGATTATTCCATTGTCCATCCGAATGACCATGTCAACTATGGTCAGTCCACCAATGATGTGATCCCGACTGCAGGAAAGATCACCATCATCAAACTCGGCGGATATCTCCTTTATGAACTGAACGCTCTCTATGACGCCCTGATGGAAAAAGCAGAAGAATTTGACGACGTGATCAAGATGGGACGCACCCAGCTCCAGGATGCCGTGCCGATCCGGCTCGGTCAGGAATTCCATGCATATGCAACTGCCGTAAAACGCACCATTCCCAACCTCAGCCACGTTCTGGGTTATATGCATTACATCAACATGGGCGGCACTGCCATCGGTACCGGTATCAACGCGGATGAAAAATTCTTCAATATCATCACGGAAGAACTCAGCGCTGTCACCGGTTACGAACTGCATCAGGCAGAAGACTGCATCGATGCTACCCAGCATATTGACGCGTTCCCGGCTGTCTCCGGCGCCGTCCGCACCTGCGCCATCGCGCTCTCCAAGATGTGCAACGACCTGCGTCTGCTTTCTTCCGGTCCGCGCTGCGGTCTCGGTGAGATCAACCTGCCCGCCAAGCAGAACGGATCCTCCATCATGCCGGGCAAAGTCAACCCGGTCATCCCGGAAGTCGTCAACCAGGCCGCCTTCCTGTGCATGGGCAACGATGTCACCGTTGGCCTGGCAGCCGAAGCCGGTCAGATGGAACTGAACGCTTTCGAACCCATCACCTTCTACTGCCTGTTCAATTCCATGGAAGTGCTGACCAACGCAATCCATACGCTGATCGTAAACTGCATTGAGGGCATCACCGCCAATAAGGAATACTGCTCCAAGCTGGTCCACAACAGCGTCGGCATCATCACCGCCCTGGTCCCGCATATCGGTTATCAGCACGCCGCGGATATTGCTAAGAGAGCTATCAAGACAGGCGAACCGGTCGCTGACCTGATCCTTGCAGAAAATCTGCTGACAAAGGAACAGCTTGATGTCATTCTGGATCCCTGGAACCTGACCAAACCCGGCATTTCCGGCAAAGAACTGCTGAATAAATAAACGGATCGATTCGGATCACATGTGTCCGGAAAGATAACCGGACATTTTCAGAACGATTTATGCAAACAAGACCCGCTGCACTGCAGACGGGTTTTGTTTTTCGGAAAACCGTATAATTCTCTTCAGGAATCTGCTATAATTGCTTCTGTTGATATGTATTACGGGAAACGGATAATTAAATAATATTGCTGCAGGATCCGAAGGACCGAAGCGTTTTTGAAAACACAGAAAGGAATATAAATATGAAAATCCTGATGATCAATCACTTTCCCCTGGCCGGATCCGGCAGCGGAACTTACACCCGAAACCTGGCCGTCCATCTCGCGGACCTGGGGCATGAAGTATGTATCATTCTTCCGGAAAACACCGATCAGTATGACGTACCGGAAGGGATCAGACTGAGGCCTGTTTTCTTTACACCGGATGGAATGGATCCGGTCCGGACCGCTGACCCCGCGTTATTGGGAGCTTCCATGGAAACACCGCTGCCATTTAATTTTCCCTGTTTCACATCTCATCCTCGCAGTGTCACGACCTTTAATGATCTCGACGACAGGCAGTTCACGATGTACACGGATGCGTTTACCCGGGTGATCGAAGACGAGATCGAGAATAACCGTCCGGATATCATTCACGGTCAGCATGTCTGGGTGCTGCCTTCTTTGGCAGTCAAGGATGACATTCCGCTGATCCTGACGGCTCACGGGACAGACCTGATGGGATATGACAAATGGCCGCACCTGAGGCATTATGCGGAAAAGGCTATGAAAGCCTGTCTTGCCGTGATCTCCATATCAAAAGACAACTGCGTGCTGCTCGAAGAGCGTTTCCCGGACTGCAAAGATAAGATCATCATGATGCGCAACGGTTACGATCCGCATATTTTCCATCCGGAAAAAACCGACAGAACCACGGTACTCAGCGCGTACAATATACCGGAAGAAGACTACGCGGGGAAGAAAATCGTTTCCTTCGCGGGAAAGCTCGCAAATTTCAAAGGCGTTGACGTTCTCCTTGACGCGGTCAAACTGTACGAAGACAAGGAACCTGCGACGATCACACTGATCATCGGGGACGGGGATGAAAAAGAGAAACTGCACGCCCAGGCAAAAGATCTCGGATTGAAGACTGTCCGTTTTCTGGGAAATGTTACCCAGCAGGAACTGCGGAAATTTTACAACATCGCTGATGTCAGCCTTGTCCCGTCACGCCGTGAGCCTTTCGGCCTTGTTGCCATTGAAGCCATGGCCTGCGGCGCTCCGGTCATCGCCACCAACCAGGGCGGACTGCCGGACTTTGTCAACGACAGTGTCGGAGGCCTGGTTGAACCGGAGGATCCGGCCGATCTTGCGGATATGATCCTGAAAGTCCTGAAACGAGCCGAAGAAAAAGGTGAAGCCTGGCGCAGTGAAATCGCGTCCTACGCAAGGAATCATTACGCGCAGGATACGATCATCCGCGAACTCGATCGCCTGTATCGTATGAACAGGGGAGACTGAACAAATAAATAACGATCAAGACAGCTGCCGCGGGCTGGTACGCCCGCCGGGGAATAAAACAGAGAAGCCGTGATACGAACTCACGGCTTCCCTGTTTATATGTCGGAGGAAGCGGTTATTTCCGTTCCCACTCCCGGTTTTCCCAGACCACCAGCAGCGGAGCTGCGATAAAGATGGATGAATAGGTTCCCATAAACAGGCCCACCAGCAGGATAATGGAGAAATCCCGCAGTGAAGCTCCGCCCAGGAGCGCCATTGACAGCAGCATAAATTCCGATGTCATCAGCTGGGTATTGATCGAGCGTTCCAATGTCTGGATAATGGAATGGTTGACCAGTGTTTCATAATCCACATGTTTCAGGATACGGCTGTTTTCCCGGATACGGTCAAAAACAACGATCTTATCCTGAACCGAAAAGCCGATCACCGTGAGCAAAGCCGTCAGCGTCAGTGAACTGAACTGCCAGCCCCAGAACTGTCCGAACACGGAAAGGCTGATCACGATCAGGCTGTCATGGATCATGGCAATGATGGCGCAAATACCGTATCGGAATGAATTCGGGATCGAACGGAAAGCGAACCATATATAAAGGACCACGCCAAAAGCTGCCGCCGCGACAGCGCCCAGAGCCCGTTTCGCCACTTCACTCCCGATAGACGGTCCTACGGACTGGATGTTATACTGCAGCGTTTCCGGATCCTGGCCGTATTTTTCCGCGATTGTATTGATATAAGCGGTGATCTGCTCATCGGAAAGGAACTCCGTGCGAACGATCGCGTGATCATCACCCGATGTCTGGACCGTACAGCCGGCCATTCCCAGATCTTCCGTTACAAGTTCCAATTCCTCACGGCCCGGCATCGTACCTTCGGCAAACTGCAGTTCGATCATGGTACCGCCGGTAAAATCGATGCTGAGCGGCATCCCCTTGATCATCAAAACAATAAGCCCCGGCAGGATCAGCAGCAGAGAAAAGCCAAAAAACCAATAGCGTTTTGAGAGAATATTGAATTTCATCGTTTTCCTCCTTTCCTCAGGCCGTCAGCCATTTTTCATGATCTTCCTGTTTCATATTCCGGGTGAATAGGAACAGGAATGTACGGGTGACCAGATATGTCGTTATCAGGCTGATCACAACACCCAGCGCCAGCGTCACAGCAAATCCTTTCACGATCGTCGCGCCAAAGGAAGAACCGAAATAAAACAGGATCGCGGAAGTGATCAGCGTCGCGGCGTTTGAATCCCGGATCGAAGACCAGGCACGCGGCCAGCAGAGCATCACAGCCTGCTTTATTGTTTTACCTTCACGCAGTTCCTCTTTCAGCCGCTCAAACATCAGCACATTGGAGTCAAAAGCGCCGCCGGTCGTCAGCAGCAGACCCGCAATTCCCGAGAGGGATAGTGTCACCGGGATCAGTTTGTAAACAGCAAATGTCACCGCGCCGTAGAAGATGATCGCCAGCACCGCGACAACACCGGGTACCCGATAGTATATCAGCATAAAAAGCGCAGCCAGGCCAAGGCCGATAAGTCCCGCGACAAGGCTTTTGCTGAGGCTGTCTTCCCCAAGTGTTGCCCCGATCTTTTTATATTCAACGATTTTCAGCGGGATCGGCAGCGAACCGTATTTCAGCTGGACTGCCAGAGAATTCGCGCTCTCGATCGTGAAATTTCCTTCAATGATGCCCTGGCCGTTCGGGATCTCGGAATTGATGCGCGGACTGGAAATGACCTTGCCATCCAGAACCAGCGTCAGGAACTTTCCGATGTTCTGACGTGTGAAATCCGCGAAGATCTTCCCGCCTTCATCCGTCATCTCAAAAGCCACCACGGGCCTGTTCTGCTGTTCAATCATCTGAACGCCGACATTTTTCAGATCGGCTCCCGTCAGGATCGTGTGATAGATCGTTTCACCGCTTTCGGCTGCAGCAGCCGCATCTTCATCCGAAACAGTTTTTCCGTCCGTCCGGATCGATTCACCATCAGCGAAATACTGGTTTCCGGTATCCACAAATTCCAGCAGTCCGGTTTCCTTCAGTGTATCCAGGACTTCATCAGTGTCTGTCATCCCGGGGAATTCCGCAACGATCCTGTTATCTCCCGCCACCTGGAACACGACCTCACTGACGCCGAGACCGTTGGAACGGTTCTCCAGGATCTGCCGGGCAATATCCAGCTGATCGGCAGTTACTTCCGTTCCTTCATCCACATCCGCTTCCAGCAATACCTGCATCCCGCCCTGGAGGTCCAGTCCGAGGTTCAGGCCCGCCGGCCTGTGGAGTCCGAACAGATTGATCTCATGAGGAAGATCCACATAAACCGCCGCGGCGAAAATAATAATGATCAATAGAATATTGATATAAAGTTTTTTCACACTTTCCCTCCTTCACACAACGTTCCGGTTTTCCCATCCCGCCATGTGCCGTTTTTTGTTCCGCCCAACCATCCGGATCAAGTTGTTTCATAAATAATACGAAAAGGTCCGAAACAGCCTTCTGCCGGGCAGCAAACACAGGAATTATACTATCATTTCCCATAAGTATTGAAATGGGAAAGGCGATAAGTGAAAAGTATCACCGGAATGGGAATGAAACGGAAGGTGAAAAGTCACCCTCTGGATGTCAGCGGATATCTCCCACCGGTCACTTGTGTATAATTATGTCTTATGAAGAAAAAGGCATTCGGGATCCTTCTGACCGCTGCCCTGTTATGCGGAGTTCTTTTCTTAATTAACAGGGATCTGTTTCATTATGAACAGATCTTCGTTTACAAACGGGCTTTTTCAAGCGAAGTTGACACAAAGGGGGATTATATCCTTTCAACGGAACAGCTGGCGCTGAAACCGGGTACATACAGGCTCCGGATTGAAGGCTCTTTCAAGGGGCATGGGAACGGTTTCTTTCTGACGGATCCTGCCGGGGAGAAGTTTTTCTTTTCCGAATTTCCCGTGCAGGGAACAGAGCATCAGGAAGAATTTACCGTCAGCGGCGGAACAAAACAGCTGCGTTTCGGTGTATGCTACGACCCGGATTCGGAAGAATTGACAGTAGAACGTTTTCTGATCTCATCCGGGAACGTATTATACCGGCAATCCCTGTACAAACACGCGGTTCTCTCCTTACTGGCAGTATGGCTGAGTTTCACCCTGGTTCTCCGCATCTTTTTTCACGAAAAATATATCCGTCTCTTTCCTCACCTTTCCAAACCGGAAAATGAGCGGATGGTCCTTTTCCTGCTGTTCCTTACCTTATTCACCGCAGCACCGTTTTACCGCAATGACACCTTTGTTAACGGTGATGATTTTTATTACCATATGCACCATATCCGGGGAATCGCGGCATCGCTGAAAGCCGGACATTTTCCTGTCCGTATCCTGTTGGAATGGCTTGAAAATTATGGATACGGCAGCGGTTTTTATTATCCGAATCTTTTCCTCACCAAACCCGGTATACTGATCCTGCTGGGATTTCATCCCATAGCGGCTTATGAGATATTCGTAACGATCTGCACCTTTTTCGCCCTGCTTACGATGTTTCTGACTGTCAGGGACATCAGCCGGACGGAAACAGCCGCTTATGCATCGGCAGCTTTGTACGGTTTTGCCGCGTATCGGCTGGCGGATATTTATTACAGGGCTGCTCTGGGCGAAATTCAGACTTTCATCTTTCTGCCCATGATCATATGGGGCCTTTATGAAATATTCAACGGTCATACGGAACGGTGGTGGATCTTTGCCTTTGCGTTTACAGGGCTTCTGTGGAGCCATGTGATCAGCCTCGCGCTGGCAGGTCTTGTCACCGCTGTGTGGACACTGTTCCATCTGCCAAGAATATTTAAAGACAGAAAAATATTCCGGGCACTGTTCAAATCTGTCATACTGACATTGGTCCTCGGTGCCGGCTTCCTTCTGCCGATGGCCGAACAATCAATGACAAATGAATTAAAGATCAATATGATCATGTTCAACGCGGATGTGAAACCTTTCGGCAGCAGCAGCCCGTGGCAAAGCCTTTTCCAGTTTTTTTACGACTGGAGTTACGACAAGCCTCTCGACGCCGCCCGCAGAGTCTATCCGGGATGGCCGCTCCTTTTTATACCGGTATTGAGCCTTCTGATCCCGCGGAGGCATAGGGATCCTCTGATCAAGCTCGCCGATGAGCTGACGATCTACGGGTTTGTCACCATGATCATGTGCACGGATATCTTTCCCTGGAGATTATTCCTTCAGCTGCTGTTCCGCATCCAGTTTGCCTGGCGGTTCATGATGATCAGCACGGTCCTGCTTTCCGTCAGCTGCGCGATTTACAGCATCCGCCTGACAGAAATGTATTTACCGGGAGCAACTCCCGTACAAAGGCTCTTACCCATCACCATTTTTTGCGCCGTATGCGGGACTCCGATCCTGATCGAATCCCTTACCAACCGGGCTTACCCGATGGATTATTACCGGTACGTCGAACGCAGCAACGCACTCAGCGGCTCCGAATATCTGCCCATGGACCTGGACCGGGAAACGATCGAAAAAACGGGAGACCATGTAGTCTGTGAGGAACCCGGTTTTGAAATGCTGTCCGGGATCAGGAAAGGGCTTTCTTTCACATTCAGCTACCGGCTTCCGGAAACAGAACAGGATGCCGTTATGCGGGTCCCGTTTATTTATTACACCGGCTACCGCGGATACCGCATTGCCGAAGACGGCACCGGAACAGAGATCCCGGTTTCCAAAGACGCTCAGGGGCTGCTCACGGTAACAAACGGCGGTGAACCGGAAGGGACCATCACCGTCCGTTATGTGAAAACCATAGCCCAGCACGCGGGCGATGCCCTCAGCCTGGAAGGACTTTTATTCTGTATTATCTGTTTTCTTAATAAAAAGCGTAAGAATTCGTCCGCATAACCATGCAATATTAAAAAAACATTTATAATAAAATTCAGAAAAGAAACTCTAGCGAATCGAAATTCGTTTGAAATCAAAGGCAGGTATTTATATGACAGAACAATTCAACCTGAATAACCGATATCAATTCATGGGACTGATCGGGAAAGGACGTATCGGTGATGTTTACCGGACAGCCGATAACTTTTTCCGCCGGGAAGTCGCACTGAAAACACTCCACCAGGAAAATGTTTCACCTGAATTTCTGCAGTATTTTTCCGTCCGGTACGCTCAGCAGATCGCTATTTTAGGAAAACTGAATAACCCGGCGATCATCAAGACATATGATTACACATCACTCAACAATTATCCCGCCTGGACGATGGATCTTTATGCGGGAACATCATTTTCCCAATACGCGGGAAGCAAAATGCCGGTTGAACAGGCCGCAAACCTGTTGATCCCTGTGGCGGATGCCCTGACCTACGCACATCAGTATGGCCTGATCCACGGGAACCTCAAACCAAATAACATTTTGCTCAGCGCCACACAGACACCCGTATTGACTGACTTCGGCCTCGCGCAATGGCTCAGTGAAAACAGGCATGGATACGGGCAGTTTGAAGCAATGTACGGGATCGGCTCTCCCGAATACCTTGCACCGGAACAGGCGCAGGGGCTGCCGGCTGATGTCCGGACAGATGTTTATTCCCTGGGTATTATCTTTTTCGAGCTGATCACAGGGCATAAACCGTTTGCGGCAATGTCGCCGATGGACACAATGTCGCTTCAGGTGACCAACCAGCTGCCTTCACCACGCTATTATGTTCCGAATATCTCCCAGCAGGCCGAACAGTTCCTGTATCAGGCCACCGCAAAGAACCCGGCTCAGCGTATCAGCAGCATGAGTGAATTCGCAATGACACTGCGGAGCCTTTCCACGCCCGAGGCCACCGGAGCATATTATCCCCCGGCTTCTTATTACAACAACAATGTACCGACGGAAGATGACGACGATGATGACGATGAAGGCTTCGGTGATAAGATAAAAGCCGCGGCGGCGAATTTCAAAACCAATAAAAACGCGAAAATCATCGCGGGGGCGGCACTCGTGCTGATCGTTGCACTGGTCATAATCGGGATCATTTCCTCCAATAACAAGAAGATCCAGGCTCTGAATGCCACAATGACACAGGCTGCTCTCGACAATGAAGCGACATATATCGCAGGACAGGCAACCAGTGAATTTCAGACGCAGCAGACAAAGGAAGCAGGACGTCTTGAATATGAACAAACACAGGCTGCATACGAAGCGAATGCGACAGCCGCCGCCCAGGCATCTATACCGACAGCGGAACCGATCCTGATCCCGACAATGAGTTCGGATATTCCGACTGCAGTCGTCCAGGCTGCAGCCAGAGGCCGTTTCCAGAGCCAGACACCGGCTGACGGTACCAGCTTCATCATCGGTGAAGCTTTCGATGTGGTATGGACGATCGAAAACACCGGCGCGACCGAATGGAAAGATAGTTTTAAACTTGTATTCGACAGCGGCGTGAATTTTGCCACCGGCGCGATCACTGAAAAATATATCGGCGTTATTATCTGGCCGAACGGCGCTGCCGGACTCGTCCTCCCCTGCACCGCGCCATCCTACACAGGAAACGCTTTCATGCAGTGGCATGTAGAGGATGAAAACGGGAATAAAGTATATGACGCGCTTACGATTTCGATCAATGTAGTCGATGGTGTACTTACACCTACTCCGGACGCGGAAATCCCTGCAACAGCTACCCCTACCGTGACACCGGAATATTACGAAGCAGAATGATCAGGAGAAAAACATTATGGCTGAAATGAAACCCAGAACCGGACGAAACCGTGTCAGCAAGGCCGACGAGGCTGCAAGTAGAAGAAAAGAGGAAGTTATACGGGAAACCGGCGGCAGAAGCAGAGTCAGCAAAGCCGGTGATATCAGCCGGAAAATTCCCACAGATAATGCCCCCGCATCGCCATCCGGGCGCAGCCGTGTAAGCAAATCACATGACATCGCCAGAAAGATCGGGGAAGAAAATAGGACTGCGGACGCTGTTTCCGCCAGACGAAGACCGGAAAGCAAAGCAGATGAGGTCATGCGGAAAATTCCCTCGAACCCTGCACCTGTTCCGGCTGAGCGCATAGACCGGGGGCCGCAAATTCCACAGCCTTCCCGGTCGATCCCGATCCCCACACCCGGAAAAAAGAATTCCGGCTGCTGTCTGCTCCCCTTTGTTTTCGGGGTTCTCTCGATTGCCGGGATCATTGCGCTGATTTTCTGATACAGACCCCAAACGCGCAGGCAGCAGGTTTCTGTCTGCGCGTATTTCATTCAAAACCATTCTGCTGACATTGATTATGGAAAAAATTGCGATCATCGGCTGCGGCATCAGCGGCATGACACTGGCTAAACGGCTCAGCGAAGCCGGTTATCAGGCAGACATATTCGAAAAAGAATCCGCACCGGGAGGAATTGCCCGCGGATTTAAGGCTGAAGGCTGGAAAGATTCCGTTGAATTTTTCTACCATCACTGGTTTCAGAAAGACAGTGATCTGCTTGGACTGATCCGGGAATTGGGGCTTTCCGACCGGGTCCGGTTCCGAAAGCCGACAACAGTCATGTATCATAAAGGGAAGTTTTATCCCTTTGACTCCATTCCCGCGGCACTTGCCTATCCCGGTCTCGGATACGGCATCCATAAGCTCCGCTTCGGTCTTGCGGGTGTATATCTGAGGCTGACGAAAGACTGGCAAAGCCTGGAAAAAGTCACCGCCAAAGAATGGATGACCAGATATGCCGGTGAGTTTGCCTATAAGACAATGTGGGAACCGATGATGATCGGAAAATTCGGGAGCGAATATGCAGGCCAGGTTTGCATGGCATGGTTATGGGCTCGTATCTATTCCAGAACAACATCCCTGGGAACATTTGACGGGGGGATGCAGGACCTGTTTGACATCTTCGCGGAACAGCTTGTAAAACAGGGAGTTAAGATACATTATTGTACGGAAATAAAAACCGCCGAAAAAAATGAAGACGGAACTTACCGCCTGCGTGCCGGAGATGCTTCTTTTTCATCCTATGACAAAGTGATCATCACCACCTCACCGCAGTCCATGCTGGCTCTTTGTCCGGAACTTCCCGAAAACTACCGGCAGCAGCTGAAAGCACTGAAACATCTGGGAGCCGTCGTTTTATGTGTAAGGCTCAGGAAACCGCTTTCTCCGCAGGGTTATTACTGGTACAATCTGCCGAAAAATGAAGGCTATCCATTTCTTGCCCTGGTCGAGCACACCAATTTTATCCCGAAAGAGCACTATAACAATGAGACGATCATTTACGCGGGCGACTACCTGCCCGCCGGGCATCCGTATTTTGATCTTACTTCCGATGAACTTTTAGAAAAGCTGCTTCCGGGCTTCCGCAAGATCAATCCGGATTTCTCAGCGGATGACATCATCGGCGCGACAAAATTCAGCGCCGCCTATGCGCAGCCCGTTCCTTTCGTAAACCATTCCCGCGCCATACCTTCCGTAGAAACGCCACTGAAAGGGCTGTATTTTCTCTCAATGAGCCAGATCTACCCCTGGGACCGCGGTATGAATTTTGCTGTACGCTGGGCGAACGAGCTGGCACAGAAAATTCAAAATGTATGACCGGGCAATAAACCAACAGGATCCCTGCCGCATACCGCAGTTCACGACCGGAATCGGGGCATAAAACCATGAAGCTCTGTGTTTTTTCTGATATCCACGGAAATATATACTTTTTCGAGAAATTTTTACAGGCTGCCGGGGCGGAAAAACCGGACAGGCTGATCTTTCTGGGAGACAGTGTCTCTTATTATCCTTCCGGCTGTGCCGTTATCCGAAAACTGCGGGAGATCAGGGCACTCTGTATCGAAGGAAATCACGACAGTATGCTGCGGGGAGAGTTTCCGATCCCTGAAAAGCATGAACCGGTCTATCAGCTGCGCCGGACGATGGCGGAGATCAGTCCGGATGAACTCGCCTTCGTGAAAAGCTGGCCGGAAATTTATAGCGAGACGATCGACGGGAAACGGCTCACCTTCGTTCACGGGTCTCCTCTCAATCACCTGAAAGGGTACAGTTATGAAGACAGTGAACTGGCACTCTATGATGATCCGGATACGGATGTCGTTTTCATGGGGCATACCCATCGTCCGTGGATCAGGAAAAACACTCACACGCTGATGGTAAACGTCGGATCCGTCGGCCTGCCGCGTGACCGCGGAAACGGCTGCAGGCCTGCCTGGGCGATGTATGACACCGAAACCGGTGAAGCCGTGATCAAACGCATTGATATTGACCCCGCGCCGCTCTTAGGCTTGGGAGAGGAGATCCATGAAAGTGTCAGAGAAGCGCTGACCAGACAATAGTGTCAGCGTGTCAGGAATCGGAAGACAGAGATCCCGGTTTCGAGAACATCCCGCAAAAACCCAGCCACAGCATCAGCCGGAGAGCCATTACACCGCCGAGCACATGACGCCAGACGGAACGCACTTCTCCCAGATAAGCCAGAGACATCAGCAGCCCGCCGCCGAAGAATAATGTCAGCATCAGCTGAAAAGTCCGGATATCAGCCGGGTCTCCCGTCTGGAATGCTTTTATACAGGTCAGGATCATCAGCAGCAGATCCGCCAGGATCACCGCAGCCGAGAGAGGGTGCAGCAGGTTGCCGGGTTTTTCCGCCCAACGGGGTTTTTCCTGGTTGGAGCCGAAGAAAAACGGCTGAAGATTTGATTCAAAAAACGTATCAAGATTTTCATAAACCTGAAGAACACTCCACAAAGGCATGGACAGCAAAAACTGCTGATACGTATCCATCCCCCGCAGCCGTGCCCAGCGCATGAATTTTTCATTTTTGTATATCTCTGTATACTCTGCGGAGCCTTGCAGCGATAAAACATCATCATCCGCCGGCATTTCGCGGTCCGTAAAAAATTTGACACGCTCTTCATAGGGGAAAACATTCGCCGTCAGATTATTCAGCAGCGGGATCATCCAGCGTTCGCTTTCACGGAACGTGATCTGCTGGAAAGCAAACAGGCCCGCCAGAAGGAAGCCGCAAACCAGCGCGGAAACCCGCTGCCCCTGCCGGCGTATCCAGAAAATGACAGAAGAAATGATCAGGACCAGCGCTTCAACCAAAACGAAATAAGCGTTCGTATCGCGGGTAAATATCCACAAAGCAGTGACCGGGACCAAAATTGCCGCTGAAAGCCAGGAGGAAACGCCGTCATCTTCTCCGTTCGGAAAGACCTTGATCAGAAGCCCGATCATGAGCATGAAAAGGGAAATACTCATCGATTCCGAACTCAGGATGGAATCCCAATCGCCCACCTGCGGCACAAAACCAAAAGCCAGTATCAGGAATACAGTCAAAGCCCTGGCGAACCAGCCGTTGACAGAAGAACCGATCAGGACCGCAGCCGCGACCCAGCAAAAGACGGACAGGATCGTCTGATTGCGGACGAGAGACTCTGTCCCCGGCTGTACGGCAAGGCGCGGTTCTGTACGGAAATACGGTTCTGACATGAGTGTCAGTTCATATTCTCCGGAGGGATTGGACAGCATAATAAGCAGCGGATAACCGGCAGAACGGGGCTGCTCAAAGAATTTGATCGAAACCGGCGGCATCTTCGCTGCCGCGAAATACGATTCCGAGTCCTGGACCGCGACTGAATCATCCAGTCTTCCGTAACAGATGATCCGCCCGTAAATAAAAGCGGCACAAAATAAAAAAGGCAATACCCAGGTAAGGATCTTTTTCATAACTCTCTCTCCAAATATTAGAATATTGTAACACAAGGAAGGGGAGAATCATAAAAATGAATATTGTCCCGGACAGGACTTCAGATTTTCCGATGAAACAGCCGGCAGAATACTTCTGTGATAAAATATTATGGTGACCGCCGCGAAAGGTTGTGAATCAAAAAAGAGCGTATAATTTTTAGCGGGGATATGGGGACGAAGCTCGAGAGCCAAATTCATAATTCAGCACAGCGGTTTCTTACGGCTCTCGCTTTCGCAGACACAGAAATTCGATTCCCCACCCCGGGAAACACACTGCCCCGCATACAGAAGGCACACGCAAACTGAGTTCTTTTCGCAGTGGGACAGACTCTGAAACATACAGGTGCCGCAAACAGTAACTCCGGAATAATGAATAAAAGATCCCGTAAACTTCTTTTCAGTATCATCCTGCTTCTTCTGGTATGCGGGTATATGGCAGTTTTTTCCTCTGTGACCAGCCCGCTTTATCCGAATAATTACGGCGTAGACTCGGCTTTCTACCGATTTATCGGGAAATCGATCCTGCAGGGGAAAACACTTTATACCGATATATGGGACAACAAAGGGCCTGTCCTTTTCTTCATCCAGGCGGTCGGAGCGCTCAACGGTACCAGAAACGCAGATCTTTCCCTGATCTTTCCCCTTCAGGTCCTGTCAGTGTTTCTTTCCGTGTTCCTGATGTACGAAGCATATTTGACACTGCACAAAGAGCGCGCCGGAGCTGTCCGTTTTCTTCTGATCACTGTCATCTGCGGAGCGGTTTTCTGCACGACCATGGTCGGCGGAAATCTTTCCGAGGAATGGTCGCTTCCGTTTATCAGCTGCAGCCTTTACCTGTTTGCCCGTTATCTGTCCGGATGTGAAACAGACCCGAAACATCCACCGATATATGCCTTTATACACGGAGTCTGCTTCGGCTTGATCGCCATGATCCGGATCAACAATGCCATATCCCTGTGTGCCGGTGTGCTGATCATCGGGCTTTATCTGATGGTGAAAAGACAATGGAAGAACCTTCTTTCCAATATATTATTCGGAATATTGGGGATCGCCGCGGCAGTATTGCCGGTCTGCCTTTACTTTTACGCGAAAAACGCCCTTTCAGACATGGTCTACGCGGTTTTACTTTACAACCTGAAATATATCGGCGACCGTACGCACAAGGCATACCGGGGCACAGACTTTTTCCTGAGATACGGGCCCATTATTGTATCCGGACTGCTGATCCTGCTCCGTATGGTTCGCACCCGCAGGGTACGGCCGGCGGATCTGACTGTGGGAGCGATGGTCCTGGGCAGCGCCCTGATTTTATGGCAGTCCAATGAATACACACATTATTTTACGATCTTTATTCCGGTGTTTTTCCTGGTCCTGCTTCTTTATGCCGATCACATGAGAATTCCGGAGATCCTGATCACCGCGGGACTTCTCGTATTCTTTATTATCAATATTTTCCCTGTTTTTTCAGACCTGGCAAAAGATCGGAGCAGACAGCCGCAATTTTCCGCCGCTGACAGCATTCCCGCGGAGGAGAAAAAGTCATCGATCGCGGTCTGGCTGACACCGGAGATCTACTTGAACACAGGCTTTGAGCCGGTCTCCCGGTTCTGCGCCTATCAGTTTATCCATTTTCCGGTAGATCCGTCCATGCTTGATGAGTTTCTGAGCGACATCCGGACAAGCAGCCCAAAATGGATCATCGTCCTGAGCGGCTACGAAGGAATCTATAAAGAGGTAGGAACATTGCTGGAAACAGATTACGAATTTGCTTTCACCGATTCAAACGCGAACTTTTATCACAGGATCGGCAGCGGTCCGGAATAAAAACCGGAGTACCGGTTTCAGCCCTGCACCGGTCCGGCACCGGCTGCTCAGTACTGCGTATTAGAAACTGTCCCAAAACTTCGCTCTGCCGATACCCATGCAGGGAGCAGCCGGCGGAAAACCTTCTGGGAACAAAGGCCACTGCCATTGATCAATAATAACTGTCGATCATGGGGATCGTCACATAGTTTTCACTAATCCAAAGATCTTTAAGGTCATCCCCGTCCCCGCTGTAACGAAATTCCCGCATCACATTGAACTTTGACCCGGGGATATCCGGAAACTGATCGTCCCTTGCAAATACTCTTGACCAACGTTCCACCGGATCCTCAGGCATCACATTCGACGGCAGCCCCCACTGCGTTCCGTCATATCCGGTCATCGCGAGGACATCCGCCCGGAAACAATCCTGGATCGTGATCTGCGCCGGACCCGCTGTAAGTTTATCATGCTTTTCACCCGGCATTTTTACCAGATAGACCGGCTGATGGTCAGCACTCAGCTCACTGTTATTTCCGTGATCCGCGAGGATAATGATCCCGGACTGTTCATACAGCCCCATTTCCTTCAGCTGCCGTATATATTCGCCGATCAGATAAAAGAATCCGGCAAGCTGGTCTTCCATCTCAGAATAATTCACACCGAACTCCGGCGCGAGTTCACTGCTGACCACATGTCCGCGCTCATCCAGCCGGTAGGGAAGGTGCGACCCCTGCAGATAATAAAAATGAAACACGTTTTCCGCGCTGCCTTTTGTGAGCGGCGATTCATTCATCCGGTAAACGAAATCCCATTCATTTTCCATGGCATCCGGATGTTTCACAAGATTATTGATATCAGAGGTGTATATCACAAAAAAGGGCTTCATTGTCAGCGGGAAATAGCGGTAAAAAGACAGTTTTATCAGTTTGATGAGTGCCTGCCTGTCGATCTCATAATGCTGATCCGAAAGTTTCAGGTTGGAAAAAGCATTTTTCAGAACAGCGGGATCTCCGGCGGCCTCCGGCAGCAGCATATAAATATCCCGTTCATAATTCCCGTCCGCCAGTTTCTGAAAGAAAGAAGCTCCTTCTTCCGACCCCCAGGCACCGTTCATATAATCGGCGATGTGAACATTTTCCGCGTCCCATACCTGTCCGGTCAGCAGGTTCACCAGGGAAGGAACAGTATACATGTAATGCGTGTTGGCATTCCCATAGCGGGTAAAATCATGAAACAGATCCAGGGCATCCGGATATTTCTTCAGCATCGCATCCAGATCGTCATTGCTGACGGTATCCAGCAGAAATACGGCAATATTGTTCTTCTGTCCCGCTTTCAGCATGTTTTCAGCGGAAAGATAATATTTTTTGGATGCGGCCCGATCGGCATCCGCCTGTTCTTTCAGTTTTACCCCCAGGGAAACAGCCTGCATCAGGATCAGCGCCCCGCAGAGGACCATGACAAATTTCCGCCAGAACCGGTTGCTGAAATAATGGATCATATGGGGGATCAGCAGGATCACAAACCAGACAGCGAGGTTGACCAGCATCATCGTGCTGAAACTCGGCCAGTTGACAGTATGACCATCCATTGTACCCAGGTCCGGATTCAGAAACGCACCCTGGATATATACCGCCAGTGCCGTTCCGGCATAACAGGATACAAGAAACGCATGGACTTTCCCGCCCGGTACAGAAGCGGCGAGAACCATGACCACAAAAGCAATTCCCATGATCAGCGCGGCAGACGGCATGACCTGCAGTGCGGAATATGAGACATTATTCCGGTTCCCGCAGATCAGATCCAGCGGACCGAAGAAAAAAAGAGTAAAGCTTACCGCCAGAGCCGGCAGAAAGGCAAGCAGAAGACGTTTTCCGAATGTACGTCTGCCGGTCACCAGTGATTTCAGCTTGTCAGTCTGAGACATATATTCTTTCACCGGAGCTAATCTTCATCCTCATCATCAAGCCCCGCCAGCTGTTCTTCTATAGAGACACCGGAGACGGTTTGATCTTTTTTATTGACTTTGTTTTTAATTTTCCGCCAATAATATCCAAACGCCGCACCGCCGACGACTGCCACCCCGATGATCAGTTCCAGAACATAGGAAGTCGTCGCGGGATCAATATACGCAGATGCCGGAGAAAATGATCCGAACATGACAAAACAACAGACAAAAAAAGCGATAGCAAAAAAATTCATATTATCCTACTGTACGGCGGTCACTTATTAATAAACCGCCGTCGGTTATTCTTTCTTACGAAGCAGACATGACACGATATATTTTGCGCCATTCTGTCCGCTTCTGCCAATATTATACACATTCGCCCGCATAAAGTCTTCGATCGTCTTACGATAAGCCTCTGAACAATCAAAAACTCTTTCCGCGTGACGGGCAATATTCTCCGCGTCTTCCGGCTCGACGGAGATCCCGCAGACATTACGGAAAGTGATCTCCATTGGCTTGTTTTCATACCGGTCATATTCCGGATTGATGACTTTCATCGGTGTGTTAATGAACAACGCCGGGCGTTTTGTGACATAAGAATATTCGAAAGCGATCCCGGACCAGTCTGTGATCAGCAGATCAGCGGAGTAGATAGACTCATGCGAAGAGAAATTTGATTCAAAAATCAGCCGATCACCGGTTATATCTTTGTACCGTTCTTCCAGAGCCGGCATGAACCCGGGATTTCGCTTGACAAACTGAGGATGAGGGCGGACAACGACCATGTACCCCGCTTCATACAGCCGGTCGATCAGGGTATCGATACAGCTCTCAAAAATATTACCCGCTTGATGTGAAGGAGCGATCAGGATCATCGGATGTTCGTGAGCCACAGAAGGCATGTTTTCATGTTCTCTGAGAAGCCGGTCCAGCTGTCCGTAACCATGTTCCACCAGATTTTTTGGCTTCAGGCCGTAAATCTGTTCATTTTCACGGATCTCCCGGACCTGATACGGACCCACGCAGAAGATCGTATCGAAATGGTCAAAAGCCGCTTTACGGTAAGACATCGTCGTACTCATCAGCGCGTGGAACACATAAATATACTCGACATCCTTCCGCACCACCGAGCGTTTGATATGGTAGGTCTGCAGATCCGGCATCGTCATCACCACGATCGGGACATCCAGCTGCGCGAAAAACTGTCCCAGATTCCGGTCACTGACATAATAAGGGACGAGTTTCGGTTCATTCATGCGGAATACCGCGTCTTCAGGATCTCCTGTGACATAATGGATGATAATATTTGTGTGTTTCAGCAAATAATCGATGATCTCAGCGAAATAATTATAAAACCCGCTTTTTTCAGAATAGAAAACTACCAGTTTGTTCGGGGTGTTGTAAAACCGGTCGATATCCTCATGCTCGCGGAGCTGCAGCTGACGTTCCGCTTCACGGCGTGCCAGAGCCTCTTCACTGTTCTCTGACTCCCGGGCTTTCCGAGCGTTCCATGTCTCATAGTCGATATACTTTTCCGGAGCATACACTTTGTTCAGGATCATCAGCTGAAGGATCGCCATCAGGTTGGAACAGATCCAATAGAGCCCGATTCCGGCAGGGACCAGAAATGTGAACACAAGGGAAAACAGGACGAGAAATACGGTCATCCCCCATTGCTGCAGCTTCCCCTGCTCCCGCTGAAGCACATTCGCACGGTCCTGATACAAACAAAGGGCGAGAGCGCTGAGTGCGGAGATCAGGGGGATCACAAGTATCGGGCCGGGCGCTTTGAATGACGGTATCTCAGCCAGATTGATTCCGAGGAACTCGAGCTGCATGGCTTTGATCTTTTCGATGATATCGGCAGATAATACCCCGCTGTCCCGGATCGCGTCCGCGATCCCGTTGTTCTGGATCGCCCCGATGACCTTCAGTTCAGCAGAACTGCCGTTCAGTTCCACATTCAGCAGTTCCTCAACGATCCCGATCAGCTTCACTGCAGTTTCTTTTCCCACCCGGAAAAGATGCTGCAGCGGATGATAGATCACCTGGATCAACCCCAGCACGATCGGGATCTGGATCAGTGTCGGCAGACAGCCGATCGCCGGGTTGTATCCCTCACGTTCAAACAGCTTATACTGTTCCTCACCGATCTTTTCTCTGTCTCCCGCGTAAAGCTGTTTGATCTCTTCGATCTCCGGCTGAAGTTTTACCATCTTTATGGAATTTTTCTGAACGAGCAGGGAAATCGGGAGCAGGATGATTTTTGATATGAAAGTAAACAGGATGATCGTCAAGCCGTAATTCTGCACCAGATTGTAGCAGAAATACATGATCCATCCCAACGGTTTACCAAGAATCGTATTAATGATATCCAAAACAAACCCTCTCTTTTCTCAATCAAAACCATCTATATTATAACCCAAAGGCAGATGGTCAGCGCATAGTGTATCGTGCATAGTGCATAGCGGTTTTTTTATAGAGTTCAGAGTTCAGAGTTTAGAGTTCAGATTTCAAAGATTTCAGAGTTAATAGAGTTCAGGATCCAGAGTTTCACTAGTATAACACTTTCTAAATAACTACATTATTTAGTAACGTTTCAAAAGTT
>DAIMGK010000062.1:0-24838 GCA_036723985.1 Flexilinea sp. | reverse complement strand
ATGTATTAGGCACGCCGCCAGCGTTCATCCTGAGCCAGGATCAAACTCTCCGCTATATTCTTTTCTCAGCTTTTTTCAGCTGTTTATTTCACGGAAATTCGCCGGAATTGTCTGGTTTGTTTTTTCATTTCTGCTGCTTCTCAATTGTCAAGGTCCTTCTTTTTGTTACCCCTGTTTTGTGGGCAACAGTCATTTATTATATGCAACCCCTTTTTCCTGTCAAGCCCTTTTTTCAAAATTCATTATTTTTTATGACAATCAATTTTTTCAATTTTTTCAGAGTTCAGAGTTCAGATATACATCAGGATACAGGATACAGGATTCAGAGGATGGGAACCACTCCCGGGGGACAGATCTTCAGTACCTGCTGCGCGGCAGCAGGCAATCATTCTTCATCTGTTTTCTTCCCCGATCCTGTGCAAATAAGGCCTCCTAAAGCTCTATCTCTGGTCTGAAAATTGCATAAGCGTATATTATGGATGCTGTCCTTAGAAAACATTATTCGCTGGCAGGATCCAATTTTGAACAAACAGCTTTGGAAACAGACGTGATACAGAAGTTGGCAGCTGACGCCTTGCGCCTTTTCACAGCTTATTGATATACCATGATCGTCTGTTATAAACAGGATATCATGATCCGGAAATCAATAATTTCATATTTTTATAATGTTCCGGTGAATCCGATTTCAGGACATAAAGATAAAAAATGAAATTGTTTCAGAGTTTTACCATAAAAGACAAAAAAAGGATAGAGTCCCTCATGAAAAAAAATTTTTTGATTCTTCTTGTCTTCATCGTATGTTTCAGCATTTTCAGTTCAGCATCAGCCGGACCGGAAGATGTCAGATTTGTACCATTGACACGCCTGTCTTATAAAGATATAGACAGTTATGGCTGGTACAAGAAATGCGCAGATACCGCATGGGTCGGGATAGAACTTCATAACATAGGAAATCAGGATTGCGTTGTCAGCCTTCCGAACCAGGCACATGTCGCAAGCAACGGTGGAATATGGTATCCTTTATCAAATTTCAGATACAAAGAACTTGACCGTGAGACAACATCTTTTGACGGCGTCATCAATAAAGAAGGCATTGTTGCCGGCGGAATAAACTTCACAGGCAGCTTGACACTGCCCGCCGGAAGCATCTATGCCGTTTTCTTTGATGTATCCGGCATTTCAGCATACAGTCTTTATTGGGACACCTACATTTTCTATACGATCGCACTCAGCTCCGGTTCAGCATCGATCTCCAAAGATATCGTTGGCGGACTTTCGCAGCGCGGAAACGGGTGCGGAGATGATAAGGTATGCAGCGCTGAAGTTCTGCGCGGAGAGTACTCTCCAAACGGAAGCGGGAATGTGACCGTCAGAATAAAAAACAATATGCCGGACGGCGCAGCAATAACCGCACTAAATAATGTCATATTATCCTGGAAGGATAATTCAGGGGAACAGCATTCACAGACTGTCACCGATGGTGTAGTCTGGTCACCGGAACCGGGCTGGATGTCCGGCGGTTCCCAAAAAGAGATCAGCGGGACATTACATCTGCCTGTTGATGTAACCGCTGCGAACCGGAAATTAACGGCAACATTCTCTTTCCATCATCCTTCCAGCCTGTTTTTCGGCAATTTCTCAGCTGAAGCGGAACTGGAGTCTAAACAGGGCATCCAGGGTGTTATCAGCGGAAACTATCTCATTGACGGAAGCGGCAGTTTTACCGCGGCAGTATATAATTATCAGGATACCGCCGCAAGTATAACACTCCCCGCTTCCGGAACAGTCAGTACAAGCGATAATATAACCTCCTCAGTCACACTGGCATGGAGCCAAAGCAGTCCTGTAACGATCAATTCTCAGGGGAAGGTGAATTTATCAGGGACTTTCCAGATCAACGACACAAGTCTGATCCATAGCAACAGTTCGCTTGTTCTTTCGGCTGATTTACGAACATCCGGCAATGTTGACGGGGCTGCAGCCGGAACTGTGACCCGCAACGCGGGTTCGGATGCGTTTGTTACATCCGTAACTTCCAATTTCTGCAGAAACTACAGATCCGGAAGTAAAACCGTTACCTTCAGATACGTCCTTAAAAATGAATCTTCCATCGATATCCCCGTTGACCTGGCCACGACGCTTGCCGTTGAAGGGCATACAGTAAACCCCATCATTCGGTATACTGATTGTATCAGCGGCGGAAGTTCCTGTTTCAGCCGTATCCGGGATAATAAGATCACACTCACCGCAGGAGAAACCGCATCGTTCTACGGTGAAGCATCCCTCAGCAACACCCTGTCAAAAGAGAATTTCTCCATAGCGACATCTCTGATCTACAGACCGGACGGGATCCGGAAAGTTCTCTATGTCGGATATACCACATCAGAATGCGGAGAAATCATTCCGACAACAACAGCGACCGCTGTAACCCCGACAGCCGAGACGCCGACCGCTGTGACCCCGACCGCTGTGACCCCGACTTCCGAAACGCCCACTGCTGTAACGCCGACAGCCGAAACGCCCACTGCTGTAACGCCCACTGCCGAAACACCTACCGCCACAGCGGTACCGGAACTCATTACAACGCGATTCTGCCGGGACTATTACTCGGGCAGCAAAACGCTGACCTTTGTCTATGCTCTGAAGAACAACACGGCCTCGATCATTCCCGTTCAGCTGGCAACAACAATGGCTGTGGAAGGCGAACCCAAAACACTGCCCATCAGGTATACAAAATGTGAATCCAGCGGCAGCTCCTGTTCCTCCCGCATCAGCCAGAACAAATTCAACCTCTATCCTGGAGAAACAGCCGCTTTCCATGGCATCGCCGCGCTGACCAGACATATCCAAAAGCAGGATTTCCAGATCAAAACATCACTGCTTTATACCGTAAACGGTGAGAGAAAAGCTTATTACGTCGGCGCTGCCACAAGAGGATGTTCCGTTCCTACGGAAACAGCAACCGCTGTGACCCCGACCGCCGAAACGCCGACTGCTGTAACGCCCACTGCCGAAACGCCCACTGCCGAAACGCCCACTGCTGTAACGCCCACTGCCGAAACACCTACCGCCACAGCGGTACCGGAACTCATTACAACACAATTCTGCCGGGACTATTACTCCGGCAGCAAAACGCTGACCTTTGTTTATGCTCTGAAGAACAACACCGCGTCGATCATTCCCGTTCAGCTGGCAACAACTTTGGCTGTGGAAGGGGAGCCCAAAACGCTGCCCATCAGGTATACAAAATGTGAATCCGGCGGCGGCTCCTGTTCCTCCCGCATCAGCCAGAACAAATTTAACCTCTATCCGGGAGAAACAGCCGCTTTCCATGGCGTTGTCACACTTACCGGACAGATCCAAAAACAGGATTTCCAGGTCAAAACATCATTGCTTTATACCGTAAACGGTGAGACAAAACCTTATTACGTCGGCGCTGCCACAAGAGGATGTTCCGTTCCTACGGAAACAGCGACCGCTGTGACCCCGACCGCCGAAACGCCCACTGCTGTAACGCCCACTGCCGAAACACCTACCGCCACAGCGGTACCGGAACTCATTACAACTCGATTCTGCAGGGACTATTACTCCGGCAGCAAAACACTGACATTTGTTTATGCCCTGAAGAACAACACTGCCTCGATCATTCCCGTTCAGCTGGCAGCAACAATGTCTGTGGAAGGGGAACCCAAAACGCTGCCCATCAGGTATACAAAATGTGAATCCGGCGGCGGTTCCTGTTCCTCCCGTATCAGCCAAAACAAATTCAACCTCTATCCTGGAGAAACAGCCGCTTTCCATGGAAGCGTCACACTGACCAGACAGATCCAAAAACAGGATTTCCAGATCAAAACATCACTGCTTTATACCGTAAACGGTGAGAGAAAAGCTTATTACGTCGGCGCTGCCACAAGAGGATGTTCCGTTCCTACGGAAACAGCAACAGCTGTGACCCCGACAGCCGAGACGCCGACTGCTGTAACACCCACTTCCGGAACACCTACCGCCACAGCGGTACCGGAACTCATTACAACGCGATTTTGCAGGGATTATAACTTCGGCAGCAAAACTCTGACCTTTGTCTATGCTCTGAAGAACAACACCGCGTCGATCATTCCCGTTCAGCTGGCAACAACATTGTCTGTGGAAGGGGAACCCAAAACACTGCCCATCAGGTATACAAAATGTGAATCCGGCGGCGGTTCCTGTTCCTCCCGCATCAGCCGAAACAAATTCAACCTCTACCCGGGAGAAACAGCCGCCTTCCATGGCAGCGTCACGCTGACCCAAAATATCCAAAAGCAAAACTTCTGGATCAAAACATCTCTGCTTTATACGGCAAACGGTGAGACGAAAGCTTATTACATAGGAAAGACCTCAGATGCATGTACGTATTCTTCGGCTAAAGCAGCAGGTACAGATATTGACTTCAACAGTATCACATTCGTATCTGAGGATAACAGCCAGGCGACAATGATGGTTCAGATAAATAATCACAGCAATACAGATGCCTGCGTCATACCGGGTACAGTCTATCTGCACACTGCCGCATTGACCGATTATGAAGGTCTTGCCATCATTGATCCGCACAGCAGCCACGAAAGCTTTGCATTTTCAAGTGATGAGCCCATAATTCTTTCAGGCCAAAGCAGCGCAGAACTTTATCTGACCCTGTATCCGGCGCCTTCTTATTCAGACATTGGAGAAGCACCGATCAACTGGAATTTCAGCATCGAAAATGAGAATCACAACGTGACAGACATGATTTCATTTTCCAAAGATCCGTCAAAAAATGCCTTGTCTTCGCCTACAAACGATCAAAATGACAAGACACTGCAGCTTTTCACAATCGGTGATACACAAATGATGCCGGAACTTCCCGCCACAGGTTTTTCCGCCCATGCAGACAATTCAGCACACTCCATTCGGCAGGGATCCCTGAATTACCAGTCATTGGATGGGCTGAATCTTGAAATTCCTTCGCTCAGTACATCCACACAGCTCGTCAGTATACCACTTGATGATAATAATGAATGGTCTGTCGAATGGCTGGATGAACGTGCAGGTGTTTTACAGGGCAGCGAATTGCCCGGAAAGGGTACGGCTATCATTGCAGCACACAACCACCTGAGTCAGACAACAACAGGCCCATTCGCCAATATCCATCAATTGGCAGCCGGAGACCGTATATTCGTAACAGACCGCTTCGGCAATATGCTGCGGTATAAAGTATATGAAAATGAACTGGTCAAACCGGACAGCATAAAGGCCTTATATCAGGCGGCAATTCCCGGGTCCATTATTCTTGTCACCTGCGAAAATGAACAGCTGGAAGGCGGATATACTGACCGCAGGGTCGTTTACGCTGAACCAATGCAGTGATCAGAAGTCATATCTCAAGTGACGATTCAAAAAAAGGAGAACCACCGGCGTTCTCCTTTTTATTTTTTTTACTATCCTGAGCCTTCCAACGAGAACGGTTATAATCAGGCAAAGCCGGGACCGTTCCTTTGCGGGGCTGTCACGACCACGATATATGATCAGGATGTAACAGTACCGTAAAGGGACGATCCCCTAAAAGGCATGTTCTGAATAGAAACAAAAAATGTGTACAAAAGCATTAAAATGGATTATGATTATTATGTGTAATTTCGTAACTGTTCAGGATCCGGTTTTCCGCAAGCGGTTTGAGTCAATGGGGACGGCTTTGTTGACTCAGTCGAAACGGACAATGAAGGGCAGGAACATATCAATTTTTCCAAAGACTGCTGCAAGTCATTAAATACCGTCCCCTTGACTCAGCCCGAATAGATACCTTTATTCAAACAGAGGTAAAAAATGGCAATAAAGAACCTGCATAATGAAAAGACTGAGGCCTTATTCCGGGCGATCCTCACACTGGAATCGGTTGATGATTGTTACTCGTTTTTTGATGATCTCTGTACCGTTAAAGAGCTGAACTCCATGGTACAGCGTTATGAAGTGGCAAAGATGCTGGATGAAGGAATGACATTCAACGCCATCTCCGAGCAAACCGGAGCCTCACCGGCAACGATAGCGCGCGTGAATAAATGTCTGCAATACGGTGAAGGCTATTCATCCGTATTGAAAAAAATCGCCGAGAGCGAAAAAATCTGACGACCCATAAATACGACACCGGATCATTCCGTCTGTCAAGTATCCTGCATAAGGCGGCTTCATATTTCCGCGGCAGGCGGATATTCGTGTGCTGCCTTATTAAAATAAAGGAATTGTTCCCGACCGGCTCACGCGATATCCGAAGACATATTCAACCTCAAGGGAACCATTTTCCGTCAAAGAGATATTACGAAATTCCCGCTTTTCCGATACCGCCGCTGACGTCCGGATAAATCGATTTTTCCGCAGTAAATAAGCCGCGCGGTCCATCCCCCTGTCCATGTCCCATGATCTTTTTGTAACTCACACGCTTTCGCGGCGATGACTTTTTCCTGAGATTTCATACTGATACCGCAATTCCGTGCGTCAGGCTTTCTGATCCGCCGCGCGGCCTTTTTTCAGCAGCTGTTCGGAGATGGTTTCCATCATTTTCGGGACATCATACGGTTTCGCCAGATGTCCGTTCATTCCGGCTTCCATCGCGACCTTTTTATCTTCCTCAAAGGCGTTGGCAGTCACAGCGATGATCACAATGCCGGCCTTTTCCGGATCATCCAGCATCCGGATCTGTTTGGCGGCCTCATAGCCGTTCAAATGCGGCATCTGAATATCCATCAGGACCAAGTCATAATACCCTGCCGGCGCGGAGCTTACCTTTTCCACAGCTTCCACACCGTCAGGGGCTATATCCACCGTGAACCCGACATTTTCCAGGATCGCCTGCGCGATCTGCTGATTGAGCTCATTATCTTCCGCCACCAGGACTCTTTTTCCGGAAAAATCAGGCTGTTCTTTCTCCTCAGCTTCTTCACTGTGCGCACGAAACGGCAGCGAAAGCACATTCCGCAGCTCGGACATAAAGATCGGTTTGGAACAAAAGGCCGTCACGCCCGCTTCCCGGGCTTCCTGTTCAATATCAGCCCAGTCATAAGCGGTCAGGATAATGATCGGCGTACCGTCACCGATCACCCTGCGGATCCGGCGGACCGTTTCGATCCCATTCAGATCCGGGAGCATCCAGTCAATGATATACGCATTAAACGCGTCTCCATGTTCCAGAGCTTCCCGAGCACGGATGACAGCTTCTTTTCCATAATTTGTCCAATCCGGACGCATACCGATCTCTCGGAGCATGGAACACAGTGAAAGACAGGTATGGGTGTCATCATCCGCGACAAGCGCCCGCAGGTCCTGCAGATCCGGCAGCTGTTCATATTTTGTCGGGTTGGTGCTGATACGGCAGGGAATATTCACGATAAATTCGGTCCCTTTCCCTTCCCTGCTGTTCACATTGATCGTACCGCCCATCATATCCACGATGTTCTTTGTGATCGCCATTCCGAGGCCGGTGCCCTGGATACCGCTGACGGTACTGGTTTTTTCCCGGGAGAAAGCCTCGAACAGATGCCGCTGGAACTCCTCACTCATGCCGATACCGTTATCCTTTACGCGGAATTCGAAATTCGCAAACCCCGCGGAAGGAGAAAGCCTTTCGATCACACGAAAACCGATCTTTCCGCCGGAAGGAGTAAATTTGATGGCATTGGAAAGGATGTTCAGAAGTACCTGATTCAGGCGCAGCTTATCGGTGACGATATCCTCATTGACCACATCCTGCGTATCGACGAAAAGTTCCTGCTGTTTGGCAGTGATATTGGACTGGATGATCGTCTGAAGGTCATGGATCACATCCGGCAGGTGAACTTCACTTTCTTCAATGACCACTTTACCGCTTTCAATACGGCTCATATCCAGCACATCATTGATCAGCGAAAGCAGATGCCGGCTGGAAACGGAGATCTTCCCGAGATAATCCTGCACCTGTTCTTTATTATCGATATGGGAAGCGGCGAGAGCGGTAAACCCAACGATCGCGTTCATCGGCGTCCGGATATCATGGGACATATTATTAAGGAAAGCCGTCTTGGCACGGTTTGCCTGTTCGGCAGCAAGCAGCGCGTCAGACAATGCTTCCTGACTTTCCGCGAGCTCACTGTTTTTGGCTTCCAGCGCCTGCCGGGCTTTTTCCTCTTCGAAGACCTGCCTTTGTGTCCGTTTGATATCCCGGAACAACACCAGCATTCCCAGCATGGCAATACCCAGTATTACGATAATGAACAGCAGCAAATGCTGTTTAATATAATCCGAAACCGTAACGGTATAAAGACCTTCCGCGTATCGATATGCCTGATTCTGTACATATTCGGTCCCGATAACATTGATCCCGCGGTTAAGCAGTTTCAACAGCCCCTCATTGCCGATCCTGATACCGAAGCAGCGGTCATCTTTCCGGCTCAGGTGACGCATGCTGAGACCGTCGTATTTACTGTTTTTCAGTATCTCCGTCGCCCGCAGACCGTTCAGCGTCGTCGCATCCGCCTTTCCGGAAAGAACAGCTTCCAGACAGGCATCGATGGACGGATAAAAGGATATCTCAACATCCGGGAAGTTTGTCCGGATATAATAAAACTGCATCCGGTTATTCTCATTCACCGCGAAATGAGAGATATCCGGGTCTTTCTTATCATCCCTGCAGACAAGCTCCATCGAAGAAGACACCAGCGGATTTGACTGGTATATGCCGTTCTCTTCCGAATAATAGAGGCCTCCGCCGACCGGGAAAGCAACATCAATGATCCCTTCTCCCATATCCGCGATCATCTCATCATAGCTTTCATATCCCCGATAACTCAGGCTCAGATCACTGATATCCATCCCGTCCAGAAGCTTCGGGAGCACTTCCTGAACGATCCCGGTGACTTCACCTTTTTCATTTGTATCACTGTAGGGAAGATAGTGATTCAGATACCCGATATTCATTGTCCGGTGGGTTTTCAGCCAGTCTCTTTCAGCCGATGAAAAAGCGCGGCTGGATACGCTGAGCGGGTAGTACTTCATGCGCAGGGAATTAATGTAGTTCGGCTCATCCATCAGCAGCTGCATCTGCGCTTTGTTTAATTCTCCCAGCAGGTCTTCCCGTCCGATGCTGACGCACAGATAATAATCCGAAGTGCCGAAAGGACTGATCACCTCCGCGTTATTTCTCCCGTAAGCGCCATCCCCTTCAACGGCAATGATATCGACATCACCGGCATCAAACGCGGTGAAAAGCGTTTCATAATCGTCAAAAGGAATGACCTCCGCGGAAACATTGTGACCGGAGAGATATTCGTTCAGTACTTTCACGAGCGCACTCTGCAGAACTCCGATTTTCAATCCGGTCAATGTCGCAGGATCCGCATTCGTACCCTCATCCGTACTGTGCTTCACCAGGTTGTAGGTCTCATTCCCCATCGGGTTATCGGGATAAGCGATGATACTTTCCCTCTCATCCGTATGAGCCAAACCTGCCAGCAGATCAATTTCACCGTCAAGGAGCATCCGGTAGAGATCGCCGAATGAGCCATAAACATATTCATATTTCCAGCCGGTATATTCGGAAAGCTTCCGGTAATACTCATAGGCATAGCCGGTTTTCACGGCTCCTTCCGCCGCGCCTTCCTGAAACACTTCATTTTCATAATAGCCGACACGGACAATTTCCGGCTCATCTTCCGCCGCATACACCGCTGCCGGCATGATTATACAGAAAACAAACAGGATCAGCAGCGCGGTCTGCGCATTGAGATGGAAGGAAAGATGTTTCCCGCTGTGATCAGAGATTTTTTTGACAGCTTTTTCTTTCATAATATTAAATTGTACACGAGCCATTCTTACCCTTTGCTTTTTGAAAACGGACGGCATATCAAACTCCCGCATAAGAATTCCGATATTTCCCACCGGGGATCATTTTCACAGTCAGCAGACCTGCGTCAATTCTCCGGCGAAAAGTTATTCTCTGAATCCATTATATCGTCAAAAATCCGGGGCACATAAGAAAAAACGATTTTGCCGGGTTTATTGAGTTATCAGTGATGTATAATAAATTCATCAGTATAAAAAATCAACATATCGGCTTCGCTTGCGCGAAGACAAAAAAAAGTTATATCACAGGAGATAAAAAATGCCAAAAATCACATTCATGGGAGCCGGCTCCACTGTTTTCGCAAAAAATGTATTGGGCGACAGCATGATGACGCCGGCGCTGGAAGAGAGCACGATCGCATTATATGATATTGATGCCGTCCGGCTGCAGGAGTCCGCGGTGATGCTGGAAGCCATCAACCGGAACAACGGATCAAAAGCCCATATCGAAAAGTATCTGGGGGTGGAGAACCGCAAAGACGCGCTTCGCGGCGCGAACTATGTTGTCAACGCTATCCAGGTCGGAGGATATGACCCGTGTACCATCACTGATTTTGAGATCCCGAAAAAATACGGCTTGCAACAGACCATCGCCGATACACTGGGCGTCGGGGGCGTATTCCGCGCACTGCGAACGATCCCTGTGATGATGGATTTCGCACGGGATATGGAAGAAGTCTGCCCTGACGCATGGTTTTTGAACTACACCAATCCCATGGCAATGCTGACAGGCGCTATGCTTCGGTACACGAAGGTGAAAACTGTCGGCCTTTGCCACAGCGTCCAGGTCTGCGCACGGGAACTGCTTGGCGAACTGGGGATGGATTTTGACAACAGCGTACAGTTCAAGATCGCCGGCATCAATCACCAGGCATGGCTGCTGGAATGCACACGAAACGGGGAAGATCTCTATCCGGAGATCAAACGCCGGGCTTTACTCCTCAATGAAGGAAAACTGGATATCGGCCCCTTCGAGGAATGGGCAGAACGGATGACCTGCGGAGAACCGCGGCCGGGTGAATGGATAGACCGGATGAGGGAAGAATATGACCTGTATCAGACTACAGGCCGGCATGGCGACATGGTCCGTCTGGAACTGATGCGCAGGTTCGGTTACTACATCACCGAATCCAGCGAGCACAATTCGGAATACACACCTTACTTCATCAAGAAGAGTTACCCGGAACTGATCGAGCGTTTCAATGTGCCGCTGGATGAATATCCGCGCCGCTGCATCCGCCAGATCGAAGACTGGAAGAAGCGCGGCTATATCCTGACCCAGGATCCTACGCTGAGCCATGTGCGCTCCCGTGAATACGCAAGCTATATCATGGAAGCCATGGAGACCAACATTCCCACACAGATCGGCGGCAATGTCCTGAATAACGGCCTGATCACCAACCTGCCGCGAAATGCCTGTGTGGAAGTGCCCTGCCTGGTCGACCGCAACGGTGTGCAGCCCACTGTCATCGGGGACTTACCGGAACAGTGCGCTGCACTGAACCGCACCAATATCAACGTGCAGCTGCTCGCCATTGAGGCGGCGATGACGCTCAAGAAGGATTATATCTATCAGGCTGTCATGCTGGACCCGCACGCGGGCGCGGAACTCTCCATCGACGACATCGTCAGTATGTGCGATGAGCTTATCGAAGCGCATGGGGACTGGCTGCCGAAATATCATTAGTCATTGGTCATCAGCCATTAGTTGATGGTTGGCGGTTGATGGTTATTTTGAAACTCAGGCAGAATGTAAGATGTTTGGATGAGGCCCCGGTAATAGATGCAAAGTCATCTGCCGATATGCAGTTTGAATAATACCAGTTATAAATATTTGAAACGCGGAGCACAAATCTCCGCGTTTTTTTATAGAATGGGGGTTGGGGAGAGGGTGCAGCGTTCGAGAAAACGGGTGCGGCCGCTGAGCCATGTTTCACGGTTTTCAGGTACAGTGCTCACTTTCAGGATGCCTCCCGGTTCGTGAAACACGAGATCGAGCGGCATATCTGACAGAAAGGACAGATACATTCCCGCCGCAGCGGTACCACTGGCACAGGAATGTTCCCTGAAAAAGGTATCGGACCCGGGGATAAATACCAGGGGCTCCAGATCCCATTCCGCGGGATCGGCGGAAGGTGTCAGGATCATGATGCCTAATCCGTCTGTGCCCAGTTCACGGGCCCATAAGCGCAGCGCCTGTTCGCCCACATCCGGATGATCCATTACACAGGAATAAAACGACGATGAGGGCCTGATGATCAGGTGAGATATCCCCTGCATACGGACAAGAGGAAGCTTTCCCTTCCACTCACCGAAAGAGAGAAAAACTTCCTCAAAAGAAAGCGCGGGCGGCATTTTCACACAGGTATCAAACACGCCATCACCGGCAGGTGCCAGCCGGACATCCACAGGATCAGCCGCGCCGGAAACACACATGGATATCATGGAATCGCCGCTGATCCGGTTTTGAAGGGCGTAGAGCACTGCCGCGCTCATGGACGCGTTGCCGCAGAATTCTCCGCCCGCCATACGCATTGCCGGCCGGTCCTCAGAAAAAATCACAAAACCGACCTGTTCCACGGCCGGTTTTTCGTTCATGATACGTTCCGCGATCCCGGGCTGCCGATCAACAGGGACAGGACTCTCCACCAGGGCGGTAATATTCCCGGTCGGGTCCATAATACTGTAGGTCAGAGGTTCGCCGCTTTGATCGAAATTCATAATACTGTCCACAGTCAGTGACCAGCCTCAAAATCAGGCGCTACCGATCAAAAATCCGAAGGAACTGTTTGGTCCGCTCTTCCTGAGGGGAATCAAAGACCGCCAGCGGATCGCCCTGTTCCACGATCACCCCGCCATCCATGAATATCACCCGATTACTAACTGCTTTGGCAAAGGGCATTTCATGTGTTACCACGACCATCGTCATTTTTTCTTCAGCCAGCTGACGGATCACCTTCAGGACTTCGCCCGTCAGTTCCGGATCGAGGGCCGATGTCGGCTCATCAAAAAAAAGGATCGCGGGCTTCATCGCAAGTGCCCGGGCGATCGCGACCCGCTGCTGCTGGCCGCCGGAAAGCTGATAGGGATAGGCAGATGCCTTGTCGGCAATTCCCATCTTTTTCAGGAGATCCATGGCAGTTGCTTCCGCTTCATCCTTTTTCCGGTGCTGCACATGGGTCGGCGCGTCCGTCAGGTTCCGGAGGATGCTGTAATGGGGAAACAGATTGAATTGCTGGAACACCAGTCCGCAGTAGGTACGAAAATGACGCATTTCCTTATGGGAGCCATAGATCACCTTGCCGTTTCCGTCGGTATACGCCGCTCGCTCCCCCATATAATATATCTCGCCGCTATCGATCGTTTCCAAAAATGTCGCACAGCGAAGCAGCGTAGATTTTCCGGATCCGGAAGGCCCGATGATACTGACCACTTCACCGCTGTCAACGCCAAAGCTGATATCTTCCAGCACCCCCAGTCCGTCAAAGTGTTTTTTGATGTTCTTCATTTCAATAATCATAGCGTCAAGTTCGATCCTTTTTTGTAATTATTCAGTAATATTTGCACCCGATTCCAAATCTCACCGCGGTTTCCGCGTGTCCTGAGATCCATATCTTACCGATAGTAGCTCATGGACTTTTCGATCCGACCCATCACAAATTCCACGAGGTAATTGGCGAGAAAATAAAAGACACCCGCGATAACGAAGGGGACAAAGGAAGTCTGTGAAGCCGATATCTGCTTCGCCAGAGAGAAAACTTCCTGATAAGCCAGAGTAAAGGCCATGGAAGTGTCTTTTACAAGTGTGATCACCTCATTGGTTACAGAGGGTGTAATGCGTTTGATCACCTGAGGCAGGATGATGCGCATGAAAGTCTGCGTTTTCGTATACCCCAGCACTTCCGCCGCTTCATACTGTCCTACCGGCATCGACTCAATACCGCCCCGGTAGATCTCCGCGAAATAAGCCGCGTAATTCAGGATAAAACCCATCAGGATCGCGGGAAAACGCCATCCCCGGATCGACCAGCCGAAAAGATAGTACGGGCCGAAATAACAGACCAGCAGCTGAAGCATCAGCGGTGTACCGCGGATCACGGAAATGTATGCGCTCATGATCATGCGCACATTTACGAGTCGGGATTTCCGCAGCAGCGCCACGATCATGCCCAGCGGCAGGGCCCCGATAAGCGTCAGCGCGAATATTCCAAATGTCTTCAGCATACCCGAAGACATGGTCGAAATCATGGTTGATAAAGTCATACAGATCTTTTCCTTCCGGCTTGTATTATATCAGCATTGTGGCCAGCCGCCGGCGTTTCGCCGCCCGCAGCTGGCCACAGCTAATTCTCAGTTATGTCCTGATTTATTTATTCAGGCAAAGGAATTCGTAAATATCCGGGTATTTCTGACCGATCTCATCATATGTACCGTCCGCAACGAGGGCGTCCAGCGCTTCATTGACCTTATCGCGGAGTTCGGTATCACCTTTGCGGAAGCCGATGGCATACTGTTCGCTGCCCAGGGCCTCATCGAGGAATTTGTAGCCATCCTGGTTGCTCATCAGGAAAGCGCCGCTGGTGACATCAATGGCGATGGCGTCAATGGCGCCGGCCTTCAGGTCATTGAAAGCGATGGTATAGGTCTCGAAAACTTCCAGGGACTGGAAAGTCTTGCAGAGTTCCGCCTGGCCTTCTTCATCATTCAGCAGGTCATATGCGGATGTGGCAGTCTGGACCCCGACGACCTTGCCCGCAAGATCCGCCAATGTTTCGATACCGGAATCGACCGCGACCATGATCATCTGGGTATTGTCGGAATACGGCTTGCTCCAGGTATAGTCGTCTTCACGGCCGTTGAGGGTAAATCCGGACCAGATGCAGTCACAGCTGCCGGCATTCAGTTCGGCATCTTTCGCGTCCCAGTTGAAGGGGACGGCCTCATATCCCCAGCCATAGTATTTACATACAGCCTGGGCTAATTCCACATCAAAACCGCCGACCTGACCGTTGTCATCGATGAACGAATACGGGGGATAATCCAGGTCAAAACCATGCTTGAACACAAATGAAGAATCGTCCTGCGCCAAAGCAGTGACGGAAATCATCAGAACCAGCAGTAAAGCCAAAATCATTGCAGTAAGTTTTTTCATAATACTCTCCTTTTTTTCTCGCCCTTTTTTTACCGGGCTATCTTCAACAAGATAATGCTTCAGTATGTTATCACGCTAAAGTGATCGTGTCAAGCGAAATTAAAAAATTGTGACAACGGTTTTTTTCAGATTTTTTTCAGAGTTGAGGGTTCAGGAGGACGCAGGATTCAGCATCAGGGATCGAGGACCGGGGATCGAGAGTTCAGCTATAGTTGTGTAAACTGTCACCGCAGACTCAGAATTGATTCGGAGGGTGACTGTTCCATACAAATCTGAACTCTGAACTCTAATCCGAAACTCTGCAATAGATCAGCTCGGGCGGGTTGTTGATCCGGGGGATGATCGTCGGATTGGATAAGCCGCGGCTGATAAGGAGGCGTCCTTCATGGATGCCTTCGGTAAGCTGCGGAAAAAAACCCTGGTTTGGAGCCCATACACCCTGCATGGTTTTTCGAATGAACGAGTAATACCGCCACTGCCCTCCGTGACAGTGGCCGGAACACACCAGATCAATATTCCTCTCCCGGAGATATTTCGGATAATACTCCGGATGATGGCAGAGCAGCAGTTTGAAGCCCTGCAGCTTCTCGAACTCATCAAGCCAGGAAAGCTCCGGCACCGGAGGCGCCTTAAACAGATAGGACAGAACACCGGGATAATGCGCGGGGACCGATCGATCAGCAAAGAGATATCTGCAGGCAGTAAAGTATGCTGAACTGAGACCTCCGATGAAAATACCGTCATACTCCGTCCATCTGTTATCAAGCAAAGTTACGCCGGTCTCTTTTACGATCCGGAGATCAGCGTCGGAAAGCAAACGCTCATGATTGCCGAGACTGACAAAAGTCGGCGCGATCCGGCTGCAGCCCCGCATCAGTTCAAGCGCGTCAGGGCTTTCCTCCATTTTCAATTGTGTCTTTTCCGCTTTTTCCTTGTATACAAAATCACCGGACATAACGATAAACTCCGGAGAATTACGCTGAAGCGAAGCAAGGATCTCAGACGGATCTGTATTATGAGCATCCGAGAGAAATGCAAATGCTTTCGGACAGTGAAGTTTATAAACAGTTTCAATCAAAAGTTTTTCCTCCGGCGGCAATAATAAAGTCAAATTGTGCAGCGGATAACAGCATAACGGGAAAAGGGCAAAGTATTCAGCGAAGCCTGAGCATTTGATTCTGAAATATGAAAGTTCCAGAAATTCTGCTGTCCGGATCAATCCAAACAGGATTATAATATAATTCAACAAAGTAGATTAAGGATGGTACTTATGGATATTAATCGTGTTTTTCTGATCGTATTGGACAGTGTCGGTATGGGATCGTCACCGGATGCTGCCGCATTCGGTGACCACGAACCGAACACTCTCGGACATATCGCCGAAAAAGTTCCCGGATTCACACTCCCCGTCATGGAATCGATCGGGCTGGGAAACATTGACGGAATGGTCGGCTACAAGCCGGCAGAACATCCATCCGGCGCTTTCGCCCGGCTGCGCGAGCTTTCCGCCGGGAAAGATACCACGATCGGACATTGGGAGATCGGCGGTATCATCAGTCCCACCCCTCTTCCGACATATCCCAATGGCTTCGGACCTGATATCCTTGAACCATTCATGAAAGCCACCGGCAGGGGAGTCCTCGGCAATAAAGTCGCGTCAGGCACTGAGATCCTGGACGAATTGGGCGAGGAGCATATGCGCACCGGAGACCTGATCGTTTACACGTCTGCAGACAGTGTTTTCCAGATCGCCGCGCATGAAGATATCGTCCCCGTCGAACAGCTTTATGAATACTGCCGCATCGCGAGAAATATTCTTACCGGTAAAAACGCGCTGGCCCGTGTGATCGCCCGTCCTTTTGTCGGCCCCTGCGCGGGCAAGTTCAGCCGCACAGCCAACCGCCGGGATTTCTCTCTGAAACCACCCGAAGAAACTATCATGACCCGCCTGAAAAAAGAGGGCAAAACTGTCGCCTGTGTCGGCAAGATCGAAGACATTTTTGATGGAGAAGGCGTCACTTTTTCCGTCCATAATAAGAGCAACGCTGACGGGATGCTTCATACGGAAGAGTGTATGGAACGATTCCCGGACGGGCTGATCTTTGTCAATCTGGTAGATTTTGACTCTATGTGGGGCCACCGCCGCAACGTGGAAGGATACGCGCAGGGTCTGATCGAATTCGATACATGGCTCGGAACATTTCTGCCAAAGTTGAAGTACGGCGATGTCGTGATGCTCACCGCCGACCATGGGAATGACCCCACCCACGCCGGGACCGATCACACCCGCGAATATGTGCCGCTCCTGATCTACGGTCCGCAGATCCCCGCCGGAACCAACCTCGGTACCATTGAAGGTTTCTGCTGCATCGGCCAGACGATCGCTCATATGCTGAACGTCGGCGAAATGAAAAACGGGATAAACCTTTTTAAGGAGTAGAGTTCAGAGATACATGTTGGACAGTCACCGAAGACTCAGAATTTAGTCAGAGGTGACTGTCTTTTGAACACAGAGATCTGAGGTTATCTGAACCGTTATGAGCAAACCGATCATGAAGGACTGTTTCGGCAGTCCTTTTTTGATGGCGATCAAAGGCGTATCGGGAAGACCGGATCAGGGTTCCGCGGAGACTTTTTGGTAGAGGAAAAATCGGCTGGAATTTCCGTTGGGTTTAAAATCCCCGGGCCAGGAGCCGATGAATTCATAGTTATCCGAAGGTTCCAGAGGCATATGGCAGGTCAGGACAAAATCTGCCTCAGCGTCATCAATATACCGCTGCTGTTCGGCTTTCATTTCCGGCAGATCCAGATTGTAAAAGCAGAAAAACCGCTGCCGGGGCACAAGTCCCGCGGCAAGATTGAAACCGGCATCCAGAAAGCCGTAATGCAGGATGACAGGATCCCCGATCCCTGAATTTTCGATCACGTTTTTCACCTGATACTGCGGAAAGTCGGAAGGCTCAAACCGCAGAAGATAGATATTCGGCCCCAGCAGCAGAATACAAACCATACAAATATAAAAAACGCATACAGCCGGGAGTGCCGCGTTCACTCTGGTCAGTGCAGGAATTTCAAACAGCCACATGGCTCCCAATACGGAAAAGAAACTGAAAATAAAGACATAATACGGGAAGCTGACGCCGCCCCAGAAGATCACGGCGAAACCGGAAACCATCGTCAGCATCAAAAACAGGCCGGACCGTATATGTTTCCGGGCAGCGCACCACAGCAAACCTGCGGCGGACAGGACCAGCATGACAGGATGTGAATCCCACATACGGATAAGGCCGCTGCGGTAATTCAGAAGGATCCGGACAGGCCCTGAAAATTCTTCCAGCACCGTGTAATAATGCATGTTGTTATAAAAATAGACTTCCCACAGTGATCCCAGCGCGTGATTGGCAGCGAAATAAACGATCACCGGGATCGAAACCGTGATCCCGCCGGCAAGAACGGAAAGGAGCAGCCGTCCGAACTCCGGAAGCTTTTCTGACCGGATGGAATGAATCAAAAAATAAAGGAACCAGCCGGCATAAAACCCCATCATGGAATATTTCGACCAGAAAATACAGCCGGCGGCGATCCCGATCCAGACCCCTTCACTGTTTGAAGGAAGCCTTTTCAGTTCTACGGCCTTTATTCCCATATACAGCGCAAAGTCCAGAAGGGGCAGGCAGAATTCTTCTGTGCTGTCGCCTTCCGCGAAAGAATGCGAGATATATGTCATCAGCGCCAGAAGCGGAACGATGAGAAGTGCCCTTCGTCCGAAGAAAAGCCGTGCGGTCCGGTACAGGAGCAGAAGGAAAAAGAAACATTCCGCAATTTCCAGAAGCCAGATCCCCCGGAAATCGTCAAAGGAGATCAGCGCGCCCAGCGCGTGCATGCCCAGGATCACCGGACCTTTCTGCTCATAAAGATCCCTATAGGGAACCAGCCCCTTCAGCATCCCCCTGCCAAGGGAAAACATCGTATTCGGATCGACCCAATCCTGACATGGATAGAGCGGTGAACATTTCGACACAAGGGTAATGACCAAAGCAGCGGTCAGAGCAATAAAAACAAGTTCTGCCGCACATGAAGGAATATGCCGGAACAGGGTTTCGCGGAAAAGTCCGGTACAGCGCCTGATAAAAAAAAGGGATCCGAAACAAAGCAACACAGCAATTACGGCACAAAGCTGTTTCGCAGGAAGTCCGATGGTACCGGACAGAGATGCGATCCTTTCGGAATTCTGCCAGCGAAAACAAAACATGACCCCGAAAATAACACTGAGGAGCAGACCGAACACAGCTTCCGCGAACAGATGATCCTCTTCAGTATCCTTCCGTGGGGGCAGGATGAAACATAAGCACAGCCACAGGCACAGAGCAATGATTCCCCCGATACGGCTTTTGGGAAGGATCAGCAGAAAGAATGGAATTCCCGTCAGAAAGTTTAGCGTTTTATCCCACAGCATATTCACCGTCCCTTTGTTTTTTCTTCAGCATGATGATAATAATTCCGGCAGCGGAAAGAGCCGTAATGATCTCTCCGGCATATTGGATCGGGGTTTTCCGGTAGAAGGCATGGATCCTGCCTTCCGCAAGCTTTCCGGAGCCGATGCGGACCAGCCCCATTTCGTCTTTCCGGACCTCAGCAGGCTCTGTTTTTCCATCCGCGTCCGATAATTCAGCCCTGTATCCGTAATGATAAATCAGCGGGAGGGAGAAAAAGGCCTCATTATCATCAGAAGCTGTAAAATCCAGACGGAAATCCAATCCGCGGCGTTTTTGTGCGGTAACATCCGCCTGAGGGCTGTCAGTCCTGACCAGGTCTTTATTCTTGTGAACATACTGCACGGTCAGTCCGTCCGGCAGGTATTCCGTTGCCTGCACCTCTTTATCCGCAAGGATCTGTCCGTTGTCGTCAGCCATATGCCGGGTCAGAAATTCATGATAGAGCGGTGCGCTGCAGATCAGGCAGAAACACACCGCCGCCGGCAACAAAACAGAACGGCGTTTGTTTTGTGCCAGTTCGGCAAAAACTTCCCCGCCGCAGACAGCCAGCCCCGCGGAGACCGGTGCCATCAGCCGCCAGCTCACCTGGATCCGTTTCAGGAACCAGGCAAAAGGCTGCCAGGGGAAAAGAGCCGTACACATGAACAGTCCCAGGCAGGAGAATATCAGGATCATATCCGTTTTCAGCCTTTTCCGGGGGTAACGGATGAACAGGATCAGCCGGAAAAGGATCACCGCCAGCAGCGGCCAGCCCGGATACGGGTTGATCATCCAGGGGCTGAAAAATGTAAAAATATCGCCGAAGCGGATGAAACGGACCGTGCCGAAGGACGTATCCTGATCCAGAAGAAAGGAGGAGATATACAAATCATTTTTTAAGGTTTGCTCCAGCATGGGCAGCCAGAAAGACGCTGTCAGCAGTACTGTCACCGCGGCGGCTTTCACGATCCCGGCGAGGATCCTGCGATCGGATATGATCCCGCGGAGGCGGATCAGGAAACAAACCGCCGTGAATACTCCGGCGATGGCAAGGCTGATCATATGGGAAGCAGCCAATCCCCAGAAGCCCAAAGCAAAGATCCACCAGCGTTCCGGATGCCCGTGAAAAAGCTCATAGATCCCAAGAAAGATCAGCGGGAAGAAAATGAATGACTGCACTTCCCCCAGTGCGCTGCGGTAATTCACGCAGATCAGACGGTACGCGGAAAACGCGCAAAGGCATGCGGCCAGGTACGCGCCCCATTCCCGGCCTTCGCAAAAACGGCGGACCGTCAGCCATACCGAAAGGAGAGAACAGAACGTGACAAGGATCACCAGCGTATGCCAGGATCCGAGAATCGAAAATCCGGCGATCCGCATCAGCGCCGGCAGATAGAGGAAAAAGTCAGGATAGTAAAACCCGCAGCCCACCCCGTAGTTTTCCAGCCAGGAAAGATAAATCCGGACGGGGAAATATCCATACTTCAAACCGGAAGCGATCCCTTCGATCCGGGAGAGATGGAAGTCCAGGTCATCGCCGTAAACATATTTACCCGGGATCAGACAGGGAAACGAAGCGATCAGTGCCAGTCCGAAAAGGATCAGGGCAGTCTTTTCCGCGGCTGCCAGCTTTTCCGGCAGCAATCCAAACATCCCGCCGCGGATCAGGCGAAGGCAGATATAAATGAAGACCAGACCCAGCACCGCGGTCTGTACCAGATGTCTGGTCAGAGATTCCCGGTATAAAACATGATCGGAGGAGATCGTAACCCCGTTGATCGTCAAACGGGTCCCCGGATCGTAACGCACCCCAAAGCGCAGCTTTTCCATGCTCCGGACCGAAAAATCCCGGCCGGACTGCATGACGTCACCGTCCAGTTCCGAGCCCAGATATTCTTCCTCCGCCGCGTTGACCAGAAAGAACCCGTTTCCGGATCCGCTCAGCTCCCCGTCGATACGCAAATGATAATCCGCCGGCTTCAGGGTGAATTCGTCTGTAAGGATATAGGTCCCTTTGGGCTCCTCTTCTGGAGAAAATGTCCGCGTAAAGGGATAAGAATAGGAGAAATGAAACAGATCCCGGTTCAGCGCGAACACTCCTCCCGCAAACAGCAGGATCACGATCAGCAGGATTCTTTTGCGTTTCTCACCATTCCCCGACATATAACCGTGTCTCTTCCACCTTCACCGTAAAATCCGCCCGGCAGGCTCATAGATATGAATTGCTGCCGCTTCAATGCAATCATCCGGCAAGCCTTATTGTTTTTTTATTGTAATCGGTTTTCTTGTGTTCGTGGAATGACCATTTCACAGTAATGTACGGAACGTATATCATATGACATGATAAATATTATTTTCAAACAAATATCTAATTAAATCTCAACACAGTTTAAAAATGGGGGGCAATCCACACAATTATTGTTTTGTATTTCATTTGGTTGGAATAAAGGTAATGGATAGCATAGAATCCAAAGCCTCTGCAATACGCTGGAGGGTCCCGACTGTGGGGTTGGCGATTCCCCGTTCGATTTTTGAAATATCAGCCTGATCGATCCCGGTTGCTTCTGAAAGAGCCTTTTGTGTGATCCCTTTCCGGGCTCTGGCGGCCATTACGGCTTCTCCGGTTTTCACGTTTTCCGCGGCTTTTTCTGTCCGGACTGTAATTCCGTCTTCATAAATCGTTTCAGCTTCGATATCCAGATCATCATTCCAGATGATCCCGTACATTCCCATCAATTTTCCGGAAGTGAAAAGGGCACGGTCTTCCAGTGCCCGAAGCTGCGGAAATTTTTCGTAAAGAGCTGACATATCATAACGTTTGACTTTTCCGTCCTGAAAAGTCATTTCCAGGACAGTTCCTTCTAAAAATTTCAGATCGATTGCTTTGTGGAACATATTATTTCAGCGGGGGGAGTTTAATATAATTTTCTGTCTCCCACATCTCCTCTAATTCTTTTTGATATTTCATGATAAATTCTTTTACCATTTTCTTTGCTTTCGGAGGAAATTCTCCTTCCATGAGCTCTCCCGTAGAAATCAGAAATGGTGCAACAAAATCTGCTGTGACAGCGTGAATATGCGGCGGATTATGCTCTTTATTCCGCAGATTCATGATAATGATGATCCCATAGAAAGATGAAATTGTCGGCATTAATGTTTGTCCTCCCTTGTTATTTATAAGGGATAAATCCCATATTGTCAAGATGTGAGTAATTGTAATCGTAATTCCTTTTGAAAATAATATTCAGGCTGTCTTGTTCTTTAGCAAAACATATTATTCTCAATCACCTGACAAATCCCCAATGTTTCTTTACCCATATTTCTTTTGCATTTTTCAAGGAAATCTTTTCCCAGGGAGATAAAGTCTTCAAGAACAGTAAATTCCAATACTTCACAAATCATTAAATCATCAGATACAGCCATCTTTTCCAGAAAAAAAAAGGCTTTTTTTATTTTTTCTGTATCTTTATTTTCCAGCAATTCAATAATGAAAGGGACTACGACCATTCCAAAGATTACATGCATTCCATCAGTATCATCCACTCCGTTTGTATCTGCAATACGATTCAGATCATCGATATTTTCCGAAAAAAATGAGACAAATTCTTCATACAGTTTTTTATATGTCATTTCCTTACCCTGCCATCGCTTTCAATACAGATTCCAATAGTTTTGCAGCAAATTTTATACACTTAATAATAATGGTTCCAATAATAAGATTCCTTTAAGATATATTGAGAGGCAACAGAGCTGTCCCGGCTGACACTTGGACCACGAAAACCAACTTTTTCTTTTTCACTTACGTTACATCCGGAGTTCTGCTTTTGGCAGTAAGTCTATGGAGACAGCTCTGCTGACCCGCGCTGCACGGTTATTCGCCGTCATTTCCATTTTGCTATTTTTTGGAAGGAGATAGTTAGCGAAATTTGCCTGCTCCGTATAGTGTGGGTTTCGCCCGGTCAATATACGGAGCAGGAGCTTCGTCCCCCATAATTCAGAGGGACAGTTTTTGTCATCTCTCTTTTACAAGATCTTTGCGGAGCCGAAGGCGATGCTGCGGCCGGAGGCGGCGTCGAAGAGGATCAGGGAATCGCCGGTGATGTCGAGGTTTACTGCCGAATCGATGGGGAAATCCACGGAGCCGAAGACGACACTGGTCATCATCGTGCCCTCACGGACCACCTGGACCGTCGTCTCCATACCGGTCGGCAGGGTGGAATAGATGCGCCCTTCGATGGGACCGCCCTCACGGATCGGCAGAAATTCCGGACGGACACCCAGCAGCAGGTCCGTACCGCATTCTGCGGGATCCGTCTTTGAGGAGAATTCCGCCTTTGTGCCGAACATTGAGATCGTGATCCTCTTTCCGCTGGATTCCAGCATCTTCACCGGGATAAAGTTCATGGTCGGATTGCCCACAAAGCCCGCCACAAATTTATTCGCCGGCCGGTTATAGACCGTCAGAGGCGGGTCATACTGCTGCAGGATTCCCGTCTCCATCAGGCAGACCCGGGTCGAGAGCGTCATGGCTTCCAGCTGGTCATGGGTAACATATACGAATGTGCTGTTCGTATCCGAATGCAGACGCTTCAGTTCCGCACGCATTTCCTGCCGCAGTTTCGCGTCCAGGTTGCTCAGCGGCTCATCCATAAAGAGCACACGGGGACTGGGCGCCAGCGTTCGGGCAATGGCAACACGCTGCTGCTGCCCGCCGGAAAGTTCGGCAGGATAACGTTTTTCGAACTGGTCGATCTTCAGCAGCGCCATCAGCTCATCCACACGCTTGCGGATCCTCGCCTTGTCCCATTTCAGCATTTCCAACCCAAAAGAGATATTGTCGTAAACCGTCATATGCGGCCAGAGTGCATAGTTCTGGAACAGGAAACCGATATCCCGCTTATTAGGAGGGAGATTGATCCCTTTGGAGGAATCGTAGACCGCCTGTCCGTCGATGGTGATCTTTCCTGAAGTCGGTGTTTCAAGTCCCGCGATCATACGCAGGGTGGTCGTCTTACCGCAGCCGGAAGGCCCCAGCAGCGTCACAAAGCCGCGGTCTTCGATCTTCATATTCAGATCAGCCACCGCAACAAAATCATCAAAACGTTTTGTTACATTTTCCAGAATAATTTCAGGCATCTTATCCTCCGATCCCCTTGTCAAATGAAGCCCCGGTCAGTTTGTTGGTCAGGTTGTTGATAATAATGATCACCAGAATGATCAGAAGCGTCACCGCGCTGCCATACTGCGCGTACCCCGTCTCATTGAACGAGAAGAGCATGGTCGTAAGCAGATAGCGGGGCCAGGGCACAAGCAATGTGAACAGCGCCAC
>DAIMGK010000061.1:0-25033 GCA_036723985.1 Flexilinea sp. | reverse complement strand
AACCGTCCCCGATCGCCTCCGGTAACCGTCCCCGGGATCGCTCAGGATGCAGGAATCGCCTCAGCTTCTTTTAATTCGGTATAGTATGCTTCCAGTTTCGGCCTTGCCTTTTCATAATACCGCTGCAGCCGGGGATCAAACTGACTGCCCATCCCTTCCAGGATGATCCTGTCGGCCTCCTCGAAGGAAAAACTGTCTTTATAGACCCGTTTGCTGACCAGAGCGTCATATACATCCGCGAGGGCCATGATCCTTGCTTCCATGGGGATTTCCTCCCCTTTCAGTCCTTTCGGATAGCCCGATCCGTCAAAGCGTTCATGATGATAGTGGGCAATATTCTCCGCGATCCGCAGAAATACTTCATCATCCGTATCCTGCAGAACAGTATGGACGATATGGTCTCCTTCGGCGGCATGATTTTTCATCTTTTCGAATTCTTCCGGCGTAAAGCGTCCGGGTTTGCGCAGGATCGCGTCATCCACGGCGATCTTGCCGAGATCATGCATCGGGGCGGCTTTGATGAGCTTTTCACAGAATTCATCTGAAAGCTGCAGTGAACCGTCTGCCTTGATCTCTTCTGTGAGCAGCCTTACACATTCACTGGTCCTGCGGATGTGGCCGCCTGTTGAATTATCCCGGCTCTCAACCATCATTGCCATCCCGAGGACGAACCGGTCATGCATTTCAACGATCCGTTTCGTTCTCGCGGCAACCTCAGCCTGAAGTTCATTGTCATAGCGGTCCAGCAGCCGATTGATCGCCCTGATGTATATTTGATTCTCACTGTCATCCTCGATGAAAAACTGAATGCCGATACATTCCTTGCCGTAATACAGGTCGCTGACCCTCACTTTATAGATCTTCTTTCCGGTCGTGTTGTCTTCACCCTCCGGATTATACAGGAAACTGTAATTCCGCGGGTTTTCCCGGAATTCCTGCATCCATTTGATCACCGTATTTTCAAGCGTTTTTTCATTATGAATGGGACGATCGATCGTCAGGAGATTCAGTTCGGGAAGGATCCTCCTCGCCGTTTCGTTGGAGCCAAGATATTTCCCTTTCGAGTCGACGGAAATAAAGCCGACGCTGCCTGATTCCGCCATGGATTCAATGATCATTTCGCTGACGTTATAGTACACCATACGGTGCGCGACCAGGATATAAATGATCTGCATCATCAGATAGTACAAAGGAGCCAGGTCATAGCCCACGCGGGACATGGAGAAACCCGCGAAAGATCCCGCGGCTGTTATAAAGAAAGGAATGGACAGGATCATCAGAACTGTCCGGGAGACCTGTTTCTTATTCCGGATGGCGTAGATGAATATGGCAAGGTCCGCAATGAAATAGAATGCCAGAAAGATGTAATGAACGGTTTGAAGCGGTCCGTATCCTTTCCGCAGCGCCCATGCCGAACCGGCCTGATCCATCGTCAGGCTGTGGTACAGCGATCCGGTGTTGGATGCGGCCAGCTGGCATAAAAAGAGTCCCGCACTGATAAGAAACGATATGATCCGGACCTGGCGCCGGGCAGGTATCTGACACAGGTCTATTTCACACATTGTCATGATCCATGGGATAAAGCAGCTGCCGATATTGACAAAATTCATGAGCGCTGCGGCTGTCTCCGCTTCATGGCTGCTGTGGATAAGATAAAATGACAGATTCACGATCGGCAGCAGGATGAAAAAAACCGTCATGTACAGGTTAAAATGCTTGTTCCACTGGCATATATATAAAAATGTCAGTATGAAAGATGCCAGAAACAGGCCGCTGTAATAAATCGTCTGGTTCATGATTTTCATCTCCTCAAAGTGGGCTCGTGATGCTCATACGCTGCCTGCCGGCTGATCGTTATTCCCCGGACGGCAGAGATCCTGTCTGAAAACTTTATGGTATCGGTATTTAATCGTTTTTTCGTGAATCACCGGTCTTATTTTCCGAGTCCCGTGCGGGAATCGGCTCCTGTCTCCGTGCTGCCTGCACTGAAAACAGTTTTTTCTCCAACCATTTATTTTATCACACGAACCGGGAAAATTCTTAACAGTTCCTGTGGAACAAAGCTGCAGGAGCCTGCCATCTCCTCCCACGAACCATCAACTAACAACTAACAACTAACAACTATTGACTAATAACTGTTCTTCCCCAGATCCTTGGCGATCTGTTTGTTCGATTTCTCCGGAACAGGCAGTCCGTTGGCTGCCATTTCCCTGAGCAGCAGCCCTTTGATCTCTTCCTTCTCGGCAAAAGTGACAACGGCGCTCTCATGGGCGCGGTGCAGGATAAAGGGATAGGGATGCCCGCCCAGCAGTCCGCACTGTTCAATGATCGTCCCATGAAGCAGGTCCAGGATGGTTTCCTCCGCAGCCCATGCTGGGATCTCCACCCGGCTGATATAGGGGCGGGAAGGTCTGCCGATGTTGAGGTAAAAGAAACACAGGCGCAGGTCTTCATCCAGTTCCCGGTTCAGCCGGGAGTTCATGCCGAATACGGCTGAACGTTCGCCCGGTTTCAGCAGACGGCTGAAGATCATGCTGTCATCCGCTCCTGTTTTGCTGTTTTCCTCTTCAAAACTGCCTTCCGCGAGTTCAAGCATCCGCAGTACCGGATCTGAACGCGGACGATCGATATATCCCACCGCCGGGACTTTTACCTGAGCCATCTGTACCAGGGCTTCAATATATTCGGCTTTGAGAGCCTGCTGGTCTTTCATTTCCGGTGTATCGGTAAAAAGCTCCAATGGACCGTCGCAGAGGGCGAAGGTCGGGATGCTGCGATCCGCGGCGGCGGTGTACTCGGCAAGGAAACGCTTTTCGGCTGCGTCCCGGCGGACACCCAGCAGGTTCTCAGACGGCAGGTCATCAAAGGACAGCATTTTGGTCCGGGTGATGATGCGGGGCGTTTCACCGCTGTTGGCGATGTATTCAACGATGGCGGTGTTGATCAGGCCGAAGCTGATCTCGTCATGCCGGCTTGGGCTGATCTGGCTTCCGTCGCAGGCTGCCAGCCGGATCTTTACCGGCAGCAGGGCAGGGCACGGACGGGTCAGTGTGATAGGTTCTGTGAAGGGCAGCGCGCAGCGGGTATCCGGGCTGGAGGAAAGGGCTGCCTGGACCCGTTCCCGCAGATCATCGGAACCGGCTTCCTTCCGGAGCAGGGATTCATAACGGTCCGCCGCACGGCTGAACGCATCGTGTCTGAGGCGCAGTGCTTTCCCCGCGTCTTTCAGCTGGATACGTAACTGTTCGTAATTGACCGGCATAGTTTCTCCTGTAACAGTATATTATATATGAGGTTTGGATCCTGTTCAAAACGAGTAAAGGGAACGGTCTCCGCTGACCCGCTCTGCTTGCGGAAATGTGGCTCTGAACAATTCGTTAACCTTGTGACGGCGTCTCCGCTGGCAGGCCGGGTCCGGCGATGCAAAGCGGACGGTATTGGCTCCAGCCGAGGACGCGCTCTTTCATTCCCTTGATATCCAGCACGCCGTAAGCGAAGCCTTTCCGCACCAGCTCTTCCGGGACATACTCGTCGTATTTGTCGAAGACAGGCACTTCTTTCGGATAAACCAATTCCATAGGGTCGAAATCTTTCACAGCTTCTTCTGCCGTGACGCGGTAGAATTCCGCTTCATCCGCCTGCATGGTGAACTGAATGCAATAGGGACGTGAGGGATTTAATCCCTTCAGCCCCAGACGCTCCCCGCAACGGAGTTTGAGGAAGCGTTCCAGTGCCAGAAAAGCGTAACTTCCCAGCCACGGGAAAAGCACCCACATTTTCCCCCCGAGATGGATAAGCGGACGGTCCGTCATTCCCGCTTTGCGATAAGTCCCGCGGGCTTCCCGCAGCCGGCATACCGCGTGCCGCATCAGATATGGATAGATCTTTTCCTCTTCCAGAACTCCGCGCATGCGTTCCAGAATGCGGGTATGGATATCTCCCGCTACATCGCCGAAATAAGCGGGAATGTTCCCCTTCACCAGCGTACAGTAAACCTCATGCCGTTTATGGTCGACCTCATCAACGACCCAGACCCTTCCGGCGATGGCGATCTTGTCTCCTGCCGGCGGCGGTTTGACGATGGTGCCAAGTTCCTCGGAACCGGCATGAACGGTGTATTCCAGGTTCTCCTGAAAGACAGCGTAGAATTTGTAATTGTTGACGATCCGCTCCCCGGTGATGCCGAGGATCAGCCCGCCGTTTTCGGTCCTGTTGATATGGTCGATCTCCAGAAGGTGACGGAGCAGGACGCGGAAGTCTTCCGGCGTGATACGGCGGAAGACAGCCAGCGGCAGGACCCGGGATGCCAGTTCGGCGGGAGTCATCTCCCCGCAGGAGGCAAGGGTGCTCATTGTCTGGTGGTAAAGCAGGCTGAAAGGCAGTTTCTCTGTCCGGGGCGGTTCGACAAAACGTTCCTCGATGTAGAGCTGCACCAGTGCGATCCCCTGGATGAGGTACCATGGGATCATATCAGGAAGCATTGCCCGGGCTTCCGGATGATCCTCCCGCATGACGAACCACATCTCCGAAGGATCGCCCCGGCGGCCGGTCCTTCCCATCCGCTGGAGAAAACCGGAGACGGTAAAAGGCGCGTCGATCTGAAATGCGCGTTCCAGCCTGCCGATGTCGATCCCGAGTTCCAGCGTTGCCGTAGCGCAGACGCTCATCAGCGAATCATCATCTTTCATCTCATCTTCCGCGCTCTCCCGGTAGGATGCCGAGAGGTTCCCGTGGTGGATGAGAAAACGGTCCGGCTCATGGTTTGCCTCACAGTACTGCCGCAGATTCTGACAGACGGATTCGCATTCTTCGCGGGAGTTGGTGAAGACCAGGCATTTTTTCCCGCGGGTATGTTCGAAAATATAACCGATGCCCGGGTCGGCAGCTTTGGGAGCGGTATCGGTAGGTTCTTCGGGAACCGGCGTCACGGTGATTTCGGTGTGCCCTTCATCTGCCTGCGGATCGCTGTTGAAGAAATGCTCCATGGATAGGCGCCAGACTTCTTTCCCGCCGTCAAACTTTGGGATAACAGTCCCCCTGCCGCTGCCCGCGGCGAGGAATTTCCCCGCTTCTTCGGGATTGCCGATGGTGGCGGAAAGGCCGATCCGCCGGGGATCGCAGCCTGCCAGCCGGCAGAGCCGTTCGATCAGGCAGAAGGTCTGCCCGCCCCGGTCCGCCCGCAGCAGGGAGTGGATCTCGTCGATGACGATGAAGCGCAGATCGCCGAAAAGGGAGGGAATCTCCATATGTTTGTTGATCATGAGGGATTCCAGAGATTCCGGCGTGATCTGCAGGATCCCGGAGGGTTTGCGGATCAGCCGCCGCTTCTGGGTCTGCGGCACATCTCCGTGCCAGCGTGTGACCGGGATCCCGGCTTCTTCACAGAGCTCGTTCAGCCGCCCGAACTGGTCATTGATGAGAGCTTTCAGCGGGGCGATATAAAGGACGCCGACAGTGGAAGGGGGATCTTCCTCCAGAAGGCTCAGGATCGGAAAAAAGGCGGCTTCCGTTTTGCCGGAAGCGGTGGAAGCTGTCAGGAGGACGTTCTCATCGGTGTTGAAGATCGCGTCGCCCGCCGCGTTCTGGACCGCCCGCAGGGTCTGCCAGCCCGAGCGGTAGATATGATCTTGAATATAAGGAGCGTACCGGTAAAAAATTTCCATGACAGCTTCTTTCAGATGGTGAATTCCGCGTAATTCTCATCGGCTTCATCCGAAACCGCTTCGGACTTCGCGTAGGAGAATTCATTCGAATTCAGCAGATCACTGACGCTCAGGCCCGGATCCTGATAAAGCAGGTCCAGCAGTTCGATGAAATCCCGGATGACTTCCCGCGGGGTGATGTTCAGATCCGCGCCGATCCTTTCATATTCGATGCGGATGAACACCGCCAGGTCCCCGGTGGTGAGCTTTCGTCCGTAGGAATACAGGTCGGCGTGCATGTCCGCCAGTTTCTCACAGAGGATCAGCATTTCTTCCGCGGTCAGCGGTTCCAGCCGGATCACCGGAGCCAGCAGGTCCCGCGCGCCGGGTCTGGAGAATTTGCCTTCCGCCAGCCGGGAGCGCAGCGCTTCGTAGGAATAAACCCCGCGCCGTTTGTCTTCGATCGCCTGCGGGGTGGCGCTCATCAGGATGCCGATGTACCGGGCTTTTCCCTGCAGTGCGTCATTATACATGGTCAGCATTTTCTCATAGTTATACTGCCGGGTGATGGCATTGGGGATCTTGTAAATGTTGACCAGTTCATCGATCATGATCATCATACCCGCGTATCCCGCCAGTCGGAAGAATGTCGCGAAAAGCTTGAGATAGTCGTACCAGTCATCATCCGTGATGATGATGTTGATCCCCAGATCCTCCTTGGCTTCCCGCTTCAGCGCGTATTCCCCCCGAAACCAGCGGACGACTTTTGCCTTAGTCTCGTCATCTCCGTTGATGTAGGCGTGATAATAGGCCGAAAGGAGCCGGGCAAATTCAAATCCGTGGACCAGTTCGCTGACGGAAGAGGTCACAGCGTAAATTTTTCGGTCTACCAGCGCGGTCAGGGCGGGATCGCCGGGCGCGTATCCGCTTTCCTGAGCGGCTTCACTCTGTACAGTACTGATCCAGCGGTCCAGTACCAGGGTAAGGGCGCCGCCTTCCGGTTTCGTTTTGGTGGAGAGGTTGCTGATAAGCTCGCGGTAAGTCGCCAGCCCCTGACCCCTGGTCCCCTGCAGCCTTCTTTCGGGGGAAAGGTCCGCGTCCGCGACGATAAAGCCTCTGTCCATCACGTAATTGCGGATCGTCTGCAGGAGGAAGCTTTTTCCGGAACCGTATCGCCCGACAATGAAACGGAAGGAAGCGCCGCCCTCCGCGATGATATCCACATCATGCAGCAGCGCCTGGATTTCGTTCTTCCTGCCTACGGTGATATACGGCAGTCCGATCCTCGGGACGACACCGCCTTTCAGAGAGTTCAGGACCGTCTGCGCGATCCGTCTCGGTGCTTTTCTTCCTGCTTCGTTCATTTTCCTCCAAGTATCCGGATGATATCGTCCCTGTAATCTTCCACCAGGGTGATCTCATCGCCGTCGCATTCAACGACGCTGTCCCCAATCATGTCAAATAACGCTTCGTTGACCGCGTCGGCAATGACCGACGGCATTCCGTGTTCGGCCGTGATCATTTCCCTGACGGAACCGCCTTCCAGAAGGGTACGCAGCAGCCGGAGCTGTTTTTCATCCAGCGGCAGGTCCGGCATATCCTCCCGGCCGTCTGGCTCCTCTGTCCGGATGATATCTTCATTTGGTGATTCCTTTGCGGAAACGGCAGGCATTTCCGGAAGGTCTTCCTCGATCAGGAGTTTATCCCGGATCTCCTGCGCGTCCAAGCGGATCCGCTCCAGGTCGTCAAAGCGGATCGTCACTTTGGGTTTCGCGGCTTCGATTTTTGCCTGTTTGTCCGCTTCAATGACCGCGTTAACGAAGGGCGCCGCCCACTGTTCTTCCGGTCTTTCCACAAGCGCGGAGCCGGTTTTCAGGTAAAGACGCAGCCTGCGGTCGGTTTCGTGAAGAAAACCGTCCAGCAGGTTTTTGTTAATGTTGATCCGCTGGTAACTCTGTTCCCACCATCCTCCGTATTTATAGTAATACCTGCGGCATGGATCCAGCTGATACTCCGTTTCTTCACCGGGACGGACTTCCTGCCAGACCGCGTTTCCGAAGGGGTGCCACGGGTAGCTCTTCCTGTGACCGAAACAGGATGTGAAGAGTCCTTTTCCGTGAATCCGGTAATTGTCGGACGCGTATCTCCATGTTTCAGCAAAAAGATGCAGTCCGGCATCTCCGTGCTTTTTCAGGACAGACGATGTGGCCGTGCGGGTACCAGCGAAATAGGTCATCGCGTCAAAGATCTCCCGGTCGCTGTACTCTTTCGGTTCTCTCAGTACCGCAAGGGACCGGTCGTTGCGGATCATATCTTCTTCGGCGTAAAGCAGTGCGGTCTCCTGAGGAAGTCCGCTGACGATGCAGAGTTCCGTCATCCATCGGTGCAGGTTCCTGCGCATGTTCCGGTCGCCCATTCCGGCATCCAGGTAGCCTTTCTCAAATTCCTTCATTTTTGCCAGCCGCTCTTCGATGGCCTCCGCTCCGATGCCGTTTATTAATTCGTATAGGTATATATAAGCCAGCGAACTGCATATGGGTTGAAAATCCCCTTTCCGGAGCTTCGTCCGCCAGGTGAAGTAACCCCGCAGCTGGGGGATGCTGAGATCATGGTAGGTCGGGAAGTAGTGCAGGAAGGGCCCGTTCCAGGGAGCGTCATCTTCATAATCCTTCATGAAGTTCCCCTGTACCACGAAGTTCCTGCATTTCTGCCTGAAGGAATCATCACCGAACTCATACAGGGCTGTCATCTCCCGGATCTTTTCCGGGATGCCTTCGTCCCGGAGCTCCCCGGGTGGAACGGGCCTGCCGGGGAAGGGCAGAACTGTTTCCCTGTAGGCTGAGAACTGCGGAGCTGTATTCTCGAGAACAAGAGTGAAGCCCTGCTTTTCTCCGGATATTACCGCTCTGTCGAACAGGCGGAAGACGACAGCAGGGTCGGTTCGGCTGTCGAACGTGACGCCGAGCCATTGGGAACCGTGCATACGGAAGGGCTGTGACAGATATGGCTGGGGATTTTTGATGAGGCTTCCGCGCCCGCACTTGATGTCACAGTGTTCGGTCACTGTCCCGCTCCGGGGATCCGGCCGCCGGATCAGCAGTGCCGCCCATTTTCCGGTGGAGGGGGTGATTAAAACCGAATAGCCGGGGAAATCATCCCATTTAAGCTCTTCCGTGATATGGTATTTTTCCGCCGCGTAAGCGGTCAGATCCGATAAACGCATCATCCCGTCCGTCCCGATCGTTCCAAGTCCTGTGATGTCCGGTATTCCGATAAATATTCGAAATTTGTTCTATTGAACAGGCTCCATTATTGTACCATAAATTCCGGGTTTCCAATCAGATTATGCGCTTTTGCTTTTTGGGGTTCGTTTCAGTGTCGTAAATTATCGGAAGCCGCCTGTCCCCATGTCCTTTCCGGATATGGCGACAGGCATTAACCTGCGGAGAACGGGGGCGGATTCTCTCGAGGCGCTCTGCCGCCGAGAGGAACCGTCCCCCGTTCGCCCTCATTTCATCAAAAGATATAGTTTATTATCAAAACTCTAAACTCTTAACTCTGAACTTCGAAATTCCTCCGGCACTGCCTCGATCAGCCGCACAAGATACGGTTTCACATCCTCAGCCTGATCCTGTTCGGCATAAGCCGGGATGTTCCGTAAATATGCCGCGAAACTTTCCTCTCTCAGCCTTTTTATCTCTTCATAAGCGCTGAATTTTTCATCAAAAAGGGCTTTGATGCATTTCGCCGCGTAAACGCTGCCGACCTCCGGGTCGCTGACAAAATCCAGCCGCAGCGAAGGGCGGTTGATCTCTTCGATCTCCAGCCGGTCTTCCACGCTCATCTGCGCGTCCTGCCAGGGATTGGAAAAGGTGTTCTGAACGGTTTTCCGGTTCTGCTCCGCGGTTTTCCAGTGGGAGAGAAGGCGGTCAGCCGGGTAATCTTCCTGCAGAACGAGATAAGCCAGCGCCGCTGCTTTCAGGTCATAGCGGGCTGCCTGCTGAAAGATCCGCTCATATCCTTCCGCGTCGTCGATGACCATTAACTCAATACGGACATTCCTGTCTTTTTCATTGATGATCGCCTGCAGGCATCTTTCTCTCTGCTCCTCGCTGAATCCGGGCTTTTCCGGGGATGTGATCAATTCTTTCAGCCGTTCATGCACTTTCGTGCGGGTGGAGCTGTCTTCCGTGCTGTCCAAGATGTCCAGAAGAATGTCGGGATCGGTGATAACGCAGATGGCTGTTTTCCGGGCATCACCTTTTTCCGCTCTGACCGCGATCTCCGCCAGGATCCGCTGGTCAGTGATCCGAAATACGGCTTGATCCTGTTCTCCGCCCTGTCCGCTGAGCGCGATCTGCCGCAGCAGCTCCGGATCCCTGATCATCGCCACCGCGTCCCCGTCAGCGGGATATGCCTGACGCTGCATGGCGATCTCCGTCAGGACCGCGGGATCGCTGATGCGTTTGACCGCGGCGCGGCGCATGTCATACGCCGTACTCTCAGCCAGGATCAACTCTTTCAGTATCTGCGGATCGCTGATCTGCACCAGCGCCGCGTACCGGACTTTCGACAGGCCAGCGTTCATCACGATGTTCAGCAGTTTTTTCGGATCCGACGTCTCATGCACTGCCGCCAACGCCTTCCACAGTTCCCTTTCGTCATGTGTTTTCCAAATCGGTTCAAATAACCCCATGTTCTATCCTTTGACGCTGTTTGTCAAATCCGGAACATCAAATTTCTGGTCCGCTTTTCTGCTCCGTTTGTGTTATTCAGCATCATTCTGCTTCAATTATAGCCTGAGATGATCTGCTTTTGCGGGCTTTCAAGTGAAAGCTGCAAAGCTTGTATTATATATACATTGATTCTGTATACTTACCGGAAACTGGCGGATATGAATGGGAGTTTTATTCAAATCTGTCCCTGTAGATTTTTATGATCACATTTTTCCGGAATAATTTGCATATATTTTCACATTTTCCTGAAAGAAATCGCTGATTTACCATATTTTTCCACAAAGTTTATTTACCGGGCAATTTTGCCGATACTTCCCCGTCTTTTTTTCCATGTAATAAAAAATGCCGCGCTAAAGCGCAGCAATTTGATCATATCTGACTGTCACACTGAATACAGCGGGCAAATTAAACCGGGTCAGGCAATTTGAAATTCGAGATACAGCAGATTTCGGAATTCAGGATCAACAGAAGCCTTTTGGACATCATCCATTCTTCCCTGCCCAAGCAGCAGGCTGATCAGTTTCCCGAATCTGTATTCCCCTTCCATCCGGCCTTCCATCCGGCCTTCCATCCGGCCTTCCATCCGGCCTTCCGCAAGACCTGTTGCACGGCCTTCCGCAAGACCTGTTGCCCGGCCTTCTGCAAGACCTGTTGCCCGGCCTTCCGCAAGACCTTCCGCAAGACCTGCTGCACGGCCTTCCGCAAGACCTTTCTCTCTTGCTTCTTCCTGCATTTTTCGCTGAGTCAGTTCCAGTTGTTTTTCTTTATCTAAATTGCCGAACATGATCGTTGATACCTCCTCCTTCGCAAGATAGTCCTTGAGTACATTTTTATCCCGGCAGATCCGTATGGTTTCCGTTACTGCTTCTTCTGTTCTTCCATACAGCCTGATCTGCTCATCAAATACCCGGCAGAAAACGATATACTGATTGATAATATCGCCCTGTTTGCTGTCATAAATGATCTTCACTTTCAGATCCACAAAAGCATCTTTTGGATCCTCATCACAAAAGAATTCCTTTGAAAGCGAAATTTCATCCGGCAGATCACCACGCTCACCGGGATATATCACATAAAGCTCCGGTTTGGGAAGTTTAATTTTCTTTGTGTCATAGACATCCAGTTCGTTATTATTGATATAGCGTTTATAAGTCTCTCCCAGATACATTAACAGCCTTGGCAGGATATTCAGGGACCATTTAGACTGTTCCTCAACAAGGATCAAAAGCAGGTTGCCTATGATAAAACCGAGGTCATTATACTGTGACCGCAGGATCTGGTTTTCCAATGTCACCAATGTGATATCGACAGGTCCGGTGATCCGGTCTTCCGGATGAAGTGCTTTATACAGCTGAAAAACATAATTGACATCACTGAACAAATTGCAAAAAACACTGTCCTTTGAGTTTCGGTTGACCTGATGATCCAGAGGTTTCAGAACAGCTTCAGCCATCTGTTTGGGTGTTAATTCGGTCATTTACCATCTCCTGTCAAATAAGTTTTCCTATATTTAATTATAAGCATAATCAACTCTCCCGTCAATAACAACCGATTCTGATCAGATATCCCCAAACTGAATGATGCACGTCCGGCTCCTCAATATGTCATGAAAAAGGCATGAAGCAGGAAATGTTCTGCATCTTACCTCTGACGTTTTTTTCCTGCATTTGTTTCCGAAATTTTTAGTATAATCATGTAATACAGTATGATCAGCAATTCGAAGTTCCTATATCACCTGGCTTGCCGTAATAATTAAACTGTCAGTTACAGCCAGACTTTCGGAATATACTGTGCAACATCACATGGGCATGTTTCCGGAGAAACTTCTCCGGAACGGAGAAAATCTGACAATATCGAACGGGACCGCGTTCTCATTACGCTTCCGATATACTATTGGCAGAAAGAAATTACGGTGAAAGAATATGCACAATAATACACGATCTCTCAAGGCACTTTTATTGATCCTTTTATTTTTATGCGGGATTCTGGCGTGCTGTACCGGCACAGAGAAGGACACAGCGCCGGAGCAGCCCCAAAGCGCAGCGGAGACTCCTTCCGGCAGTGTGCCCGTGGAGCGTGGATTGGTGAGGATCGCGATCAATGACCCGATCTATACAATGGATGTACACAGAGATTTTGCAAGCTACATGATCCCGCTCAACATCTATGAAAGCCTGTTTGAGATCAGAGTGAATGAGGATGGTTCTATGAAGCTGTCCAATGGGCTGGCGGAAGATTGGACCGTTTCCGAAGATGGGCTGACCTATCTTTTCACCCTTCGCGGCGACGCGTATTTCTCGGATGGTACACCTGTAAGGGCTTCTGATGTGGTATTTACATTTACGCGCATGCTGACGCTCCCGGAAAGTGTGCAGAAGGATTTCGGTGATATGATCCTCGGTGCTCAGGCTGTGATTTCCGGAGAGACCGATACACTGGAAGGCATTCAGGCACTGGATGAAAGACATGTGGAGATCACCCTGTCCGATCCCTTTTCGGGATTTATCTATCAGCTGGCAGCACCTTCCTGCGGTATCCTGAGCGGGAAATTTGTCACGGAAGCCGGGGATGAATACGGTTCTTCGGCAGAGAAGACCCTTGGATCAGGACCGTACCGTGTGTCAGACTATACCCCGAACGAGGTCATACTTGAAAAAAATCCTTATTATCATTGCCATGACGGCGAAGAGCTGACCGTCAGCCGGGCTGAATTCCGAATTCTGCCGCCGGCTCTGATGGATCGTATGTTCCGCAGCGGTGATCTCGACCTGCTGGACGCGAGCCTGGTGAATCCGGATATTGTAAAGGAAGTTTATAATACTCCGAAATGGCAGAACCGCATGATCGTTTACAACAGTGTGGATGCCCGGTATCTGATGCTGAACCTGGAAACACCTCCGCTCAATGATGTCCGGATCCGCAGGGCTGTGCAGATGGCCATTGACCGGCAGAAGATCATTGATACTGTTCTCAACGGATACGGGAGACTTTTAGATGGTATTTATCCGCAGGGACTGAAAGGATACAGTGAGGAAAATCAGGGCTGGCTGCGGTATGACCCTGAGGAGGCTGCACGGCTTATCAGCGAAGTCCCGGAGGTGAAAGATGCTGTGCTGGAGCTGGCTGTGAATTCCGAAACCGAAGTCCGGACCCAGGCCATTATGGATCTGATCCGGCAGGACCTGATCGCGGCAGGTCTGGAGGTTACGGCTGTTAATTATGACAGGGCAAGCCGCGATTATCTGCTTCATTCCGGAAAGCTGATGATAAATTCCCAGAGTTGGAGCGCGGATTTCGATGATCCGGAGAATTATATTTATACCTTCTTCGGCAGCTGTGAAAAGACCTGCCGCTTTTCTATGAATTACTGTGATGAGAGCGTTATCGCCCGTGTCAGAGCGGCACGGACGATCCGGGATGAAGCGGAACGTCTCGCGGAATATGCCGAACTTGAAAAGATCCTCGTACAGGACGAAGCAGTGTGGGTTCCGCTGTATTCCGCCGACCATTTGTTTGTAATGGGAGAGCGGGTGGAGCGTTTTACTCCCTATTGGGCGGGGTGGACCGCTTTGTATCTGAAGGATATCGTCCTGAAACCCGAGGCACGGCAGTAAACCGCGCAGGACACCGGAGAGCCGCATGAAAAATAATCTTCTCAAAAACAGACCTCTTCGTATAAAAATATTCATGATGAGTACCCTGCTGATTTTCGCGGCGCTCATTCTGTTTACCGTGATCGGTATCAATCTGGTTCGGCGCTATGCTTCCTTCATGGAAGAGATGAGCCAGGAAGAAGACACGGTCATTATGGATACGATATCCGACTCTATGCGGGAGATCGCTTCTGAGACCTTTCAGAACTTCGTGACGAACACGGCAGCGCTCATGGATGGTGAATTCTGGACGATGCGTCACGATCTTACGATCCTTGCCAGACAGGTAAAGGCAGTACTTGAGGATCCGGATGAATTTTCATTCGATGCGTTGCAGCCGCCCTTGGTGGATAACGCGGGAAGGCTGACACTTCAGCTGCTGTATTCCGAAACCGCTGACAGGGATGATCCGGAGCTGACCGATCGGATCAATCACCTTGTCACTTTGGGTGAAATGATGATGGAGATCGTATCCGGCAATGTATCGATGCGGGATGCCATTATCAGTATTCCCGGCGGTGCATCGATCATTGTGGATAAATCGCCGGAGGAGAAGATCGACAGTAACGGCAGGGTCCGCTTCTACAATGCGGAAAGGCGTCCTTTTTATGTGGGTGCTCTCGTTCATGGAACGGCGTTTTTTACATCCACGAATAAGGATTATTTCTCTGATGCGTATGGATTAATGGCGGGAGTCCCGGTATTCATCAACGGAGAACTGGCAGCTGTATGCGGAGGGTCGATCCACCTGGAAGATCTGCAGATGATCAGCAATGCTAATATCAGCGAATATTCCGATATCTGTCTGATCAACGAGAATGGGACGGTCATTTATTCCACGATGGAAAAGGGTGAACTTGGGATGGACGGTACTGTGCAGAGATCCCTGATTGAAAGCAGCAATCCGGATCTTGTTACAATGGTGAAACATGCGATAGATGGCGAAGCCGGTTTTTCACTGATCGATCTGGATGGAGAACCATCCTATGTTGCCCATGCCCCTATCCCGACAGTTGGCTGGACACTGCTGCTCATCATGGCACAGGATGAACTGTATGCCCCGGCATATTTGCTCGCGGATCAGACGGATGCTATCATGCAGTATTCGATCTACAGGATGCACAACACCGCGGGCAGGACGGTCGGCATAACGCTTTTCTGCGGTGTGATCCTTCTTATTTTGGCGGGGATCCTTTCAATGTTTTTTTCAAAGCGTCTGGTCACCCCCATCAATCTTATGACCCGGCGTATTTCTGAGATGCAGGGTGACGATATGGACTTTCGGGCAGAACCCCCGATGCTTACGGGGGATGAGATCGAAGTACTTGCCCGGGCTTTTGAAAATATGTCGGAAAAAATGAGGGGATATGTCAGCGAGATCGTGAAATTTACCGCCGAGAAGGAGCGGCTGGATACGGAATTATCCGTCGCAGCAGGCATACAGCTGGGTGCGCTGCCGAGTGATTTTCCCGCCTTCCCAGACCGGACGGAGTTTGATATCTATGCATCCATGAACCCCGCTAAAGAGGTTGGCGGTGATTTTTATGATTTCTTCCTGATCGACGATGACCATCTTTGCCTTGTGATGGCGGACGTTTCCGGGAAAGGGATCCCGGGAGCCCTCTTTATGATGATGACCAAAATCATCATAAAAAATAACGCCGTGCCCGGCAAATCTCCGGCTCAGATCCTCGCGGATACCAATGCCGGGGTCTGTGACAGCAACAATGAAAACATGTTTGTGACAGTATGGCTGGGGATCCTGGAGATATCTACCGGTAAGTTTACCGCTGCCAACGCAGGACATGAATACCCCGTCATACAGCAGCCGGACAGTACCTTTGAGCTTTACAAAGATAAACACGGATTTGTTATCGGCGGAATGAAAGGCGTTAAATTCAGGGATTACGAACTGACGCTTGCTCCGGGCTCAAAGCTGTTCGTTTATACGGACGGTGTTCCGGAGGCCACGAACGCCGGGGAGAAGATGTTCGGTGTCGACCGCATGGTACTGGCACTGAATCAGGATCCCGCCGCTGCCCCAAAGCAGATCCTGGAAAATGTCCGCTTATCTGTGGAAGCCTTCGTAAAAGATGCCGAGCAGTTTGATGACCTCACCATGATGTGCCTGCAATACAACGGCCCCCGGAAAAATCGGAACTGACCCAACGGGAATTGTCTCTCCGTAATGCCTGCTCCGTAAGGCAACATATGCATTCATCCTGATGCGGAACAGGAGTTACCCACTCACGGAGAAAAATCCCTATCGTTCGAAAATGCATAAATGTTGTCTGAATAATGTGAATCTAACCTGCTTTTTATGACTGTTTTCAGAATTCCTTAACATGGTTTTTATAGCAAAATCTGTGTATCTGTTCAGAATGAGGCAACAGGAAAGTTTTTATTGACTTGATAAAAAGTTATAATCCCCTTCAATATTGTTTAGCCACCGCGAGTCTGCTAAACACTTTTCTGTTGACTTTATGTCCCAAAAAATTGAAAAAAGATTAGTATGTTTCTTTTGTTTGGAATGGATTGTTCAGTTTATGTGCCCCATGCACATAAACTGAACCTAATTCTGACACTCAAAATGGTCCACAAGCATGTGACAAATCTAAAAATGGACGATAAAATGGACTTCTTCATGTGGATTCTTGTATAATTATCACATGGGAATATTCGACAGAGCAAAAAGAAAGTCTTTAAATCCGGTTATTGAAATGATATGTGGGAACATAGATCGATTTGGATTAACGGTTAAGGATTGTGGAATGCGTGTGGATTTCAGAAATGGTGAGGCTTATAACTATATTTATTCAGATCATTCCATGATCAAAATGGTCCCCAACAGATATGGAACAGCTTTTACTACTATGATCGACACATCTATATCATGTAATACTGAACAGGAACTGGGGCTTAGGATTGAAGAGTTTACCAAAACATATATTGCTGTTTTATTTATTCATACGGTTCTGACAGAAGAAGATATCAAAAGAATACAAAATGGGGAACCATATTGCAAAAACGGGATCCGATCTGTGATGGATCGAAAAGAAGACAGCCTTTATGTTGTGATTTTTGATGAAAATAACCGGAGAACTGATAACCTTCTGCAAAATTATACTTAGTTTCCTGTTGGATAGTAATTACCGTTAGGTGCCTGATAGAAACCCGGATAATACATCGTACCATCGGGTTTTTTTGCTCCGATATGGCCGTTTTCTATCAATTCTTTTTCAGTATAGCCACCTTTTTTACCAAGAAGTGGGGTTGGCGTGATATTTTTTCTTGTATTCCCGGAAACAGTAACAGTACAGGTGGCTACAACTTTATCATTCTCATTTCGCAAATAAATATCTGTTGTTCCTGATTTGACACCTGTAATGATCAATGTATATGAATTTTTATGTGTTACTGAAATAATTCCATATTTTTCCTGAAAGTATGTAAAGGCTGCATAAGGAGGTTTTGAAAAATGCAATTCGATGGTTTCTCCTGCTTTAATATTTATCTTTTCTTTCTCAAATGACCATCCAGAGACAGGTGTGGAAGTGCGTTTGGGTGTCACTTTCGTTGCGGTAGGAACAGATGATGGTTTTATGTTTTTAGGTCTTACTCTAACATTACATTCATCGATAACATTATTTTTTTCATCATAGAGACGAATTGTTGTATTTCCTGAATGTATTCCTTTTATTTTTAAGGAAAAATAGTCATGATTGGAAGTTACGTTAATAATAGAATCATTTCCAACTGAATATGTGTAAGTATGTTCATCATTTGGCAAATAATAGTCTAAATCATAATTTTTTTCTACATCAATTTCAATATAATGTTCAATGAACTGAGCATCTTTTGAGAAGATTGTTGATTTTGGTGTCGGAGTATATGTTTTTGGTTTAGGAGTGGATGTTCTCCTTGTAGTATTCGCATATTGGGAGTAGGAAGATCTATCATCTGTTGAACATTTTGAAAACATGTAAAAAACCAATAGGGCTAATGCAATAATCAGAAACGCCTTTAAGCAGCCGCTGTTAGAACTATTGTCAGAGGAATATTGATAATTAATATTTGAATTTTGCGATTCCTGCCTGTATGTGTCATTTGTCTTAGAAGAATTAGCATAACTGTTAGATGAAGTATTGCGACTGTTTTTTTCGCTTGATTTTTGTTCTGAATCTGCCTGTGAACTACTTGAAGTTTTACCGTTTGTTGTTTGAGAATAAGTTTGTTTTTGTTGAGTTTCTTTTTTTGGACTGAACTTCACGAGAATAAGAAGCAGATAATCGTATCGTTCTTTCTTGATTGGATCAGATAAAATCAAATATGCAAAAGTAATTTTTCGTAATTTTTCCCTGGCATTCGGAACAAGGCTGGTATTAGGATCATATTTTTCAGATAAGATTTCGAAAGCCTTTTTTATTTTATTCTCATCGGCAAAAAGCTCAAGGTCAAGATCAGTATAGAAATTATGATCAACATCAACGGGATCAGGTATGTAGCCCTGATCTGTTGAATCCGTTTTGGTTCTTTTATCGGAATTCGATTTGGTTGTTCTGATTGTGTTTAAAAATGAATCGTATTTAGCCCGTTGTAGTGGGTCTTTTAATACTTCATATGCGGCATTGATTTTTTGAAACCTTTGTTGGGCATCAGACCCATGATATATATCCGGATGATACTTCTTTGCAACAGCGTGGTACGCCTTTTTGATTTCTTCTTGTGTGGCTAAAGGAGAAACCTCTAAAAGAGCGTAAAGATCATCGGAAACATCAATCATGATATAATTAAACCACAAATTTATTGTGTTTTGGAATCAATCAAGCCATATTATCTGGTGAAATATAGGAATTACATGTGAGATACAAATTGTCCGATTTCCGAAAAAACTTTTTTGATTTGATGGGGTGTTCCACAGAATATTCTATGATTAATCATGTTTTTAAAACCACGATTGATAAAACAGATATTGTGGCTAAAGCTAATCATTTGGATCATATTTCCTCGATAACTATTACAACCAAACTCAGTACAGGCATGTTTGCAACTGCTAATGTAAGAAAAAAACAACTTGGAACTCATGTTAAAAGTTATGTAATGGCTATTGGATCCCTCATAAATATGGAGGCATTCGAAATTCAAATGATGATTGAAAACATGTTTAGGACAATACCCTATTCTGGAAAAGGATTAACAAGTGAACAATATAAAATAAAAGATGGATGGGAAGTTATTATTCGAATTCCTGTTTCTGAATTTGAGACACGATTGAAAGAATTTAACGATTTGTTTTCAAAAAACAGGTTTGTTTCTCAGATCGAGTCTTTTGATTCAATGTTTACAGCAGAGTCTTTTATTTATAATTTGAACAGAAATCTTCAGGTGTTGGAAGATAACCGAATTAAAATTACAGAAGTTAATATTGGCGAAATTGATAGAACTCCGTTATTGTTAGCCCAGTTTTCTAATGATACGATTGTCTTTTTACAGTTGGAATCAGATTATAAGCATTTCACCAACATTAATTTGGTAAAAAAAAGAGATGAATCGGTATCATCATTTACTCATAAAGAAATAGCTGCATTACTTTGTTTTATTCCTGACAGAGTAAAGGCTGCTTCAATTCTTCTTGATAATTTTGTAAACAATGAGTTTGATTTGCCTGTTACAATTCATGGGAATACAAAAAGAATTATAATCGTGCATCAGCAGGATTCTGATGATTATATATTCAGTATCTATGGAGATCGCTGATTCAGCTCAGAAAAACAGAGGAAAAAAGATAGAATGATAAAAAAACTGCTTTCCAGTGTACGGGATTATAAAAAGCTGTCCATGCTGACGTTTCTGCTGATGGTGGGGGAGGTGCTTATCGAGTGCCTGATCCCCTTTATCACGGCGGAACTGGTCAACCGGATGAAAGGAGACCTGGAACTGAGCCGGCTGCTGACGGTGGGCCTGGTACTGGTGCTGATGGCGCTGGTATCGCTGGCCTGCGGCGGGCTGGCGGGCTATACCAGCGCGAAAGCTTCCGCCGGGTTCGCGAAAAACCTGCGGTCTGACCTGTTCGACCGGATCCAGAGCTTTTCCTTCAGAAATATTGACAAGTTTTCATCCACCTCTCTGGTGACCCGTCTGACGACGGATGTCGCCAATGTTCAGATGTCCTATATGATGGTCATCCGCACGGCGGTGCGTTCCCCGCTGATGCTGGTGTTTGCCGTGATCATGGCATTCATCATGGGCGGGAAGCTGGCGGCGACCTTCGTCTTTGTCCTGCCGGTGATGATCTTTGGGCTGATCCTGATCACCCGCAAGGCCATGCCCGCTTTCCATCGGGTGTTCCGGAAATACGATAAGCTCAACCAATCTGTGGAAGAAAATGTCCGGGGGATGCGGGTCGTCAAAGGGTTTGCCCGGGAAGAATATGAAAAAGTCAAGTTCGCGAAGGCAGCTGAAGACATCTGTGCTGATTTCACGAAAGCGGAGCGCATCGTGGCGCTGAATGATCCGCTGATGCAGGTCTGCTGGTACTTCAACATGGTCTTCATCCTGACGGTGGGCTCGAAACTGATCATCGAAAGCCGCGGACTGGACCTGGACGTGGGCCAGATCTCCGCGATGCTGACCTACGGGATCCAGGTGCTGATGTCCCTGCAGATGATCTCCATGATCTATGTGATCATCACCATCTCACTGGAATCCATGCGCCGCATCTGCGAGGTCCTGGATGAAAAATCGAACCTGACTAACCCGGAAAACCCGGTATATGAAGTCCGGGACGGATCCATCGATTTCGAGGACGTCAGTTTTAAATATTCCGAGGATTCACAGAATTTCGCGCTGGCGGATGTGGACCTGCATATCGACTCGGGTATGACCGTCGGCATCATCGGCGGGACAGGATCCTCCAAGTCCAGTCTGGTGCAGATGATCCCCCGGCTCTACGACGCCACACAGGGACGTATCCTCGTGGGCGGGACAGATGTAAAGGCCTATGACCTGGTGACGCTGCGGGACCAGGTGGCGATGGTGCTGCAGAAGAACCAGCTCTTCGCCGGGACCATCAAGGAAAATCTGCGCTGGGGGAATGAAAACGCGACAGATGAAGAGATCATCGAAGCGGCGAAGCTCGCGCAGGCGGATGAGTTCGTTTCTTCCTTCCCCGAAGGCTACGATACTTTCATCGAACAGGGCGGAACGAATGTCTCCGGCGGACAGAAACAACGCCTCTGTATTGCCCGCGCCCTGCTGAAAAAGCCGAAAATACTGATCCTGGACGATTCCACCAGCGCGGTGGATACCCGCACTGACGCGAAGATCCGCAAAGGGCTGAAGGAGTATATTCCGGAAACCACCAAGATCATCATTGCCCAGCGTATCCATTCCGTACAGGATGCGGACATGATCATCGTCATGGATAACGGGCGGATCGTCAATACCGGCACCCATGACGAGCTGATGAAGGCCAGCCCGATCTATCAGGAAATCTACCTGCAGCAGACAAACGGAGGTGAGACAAATGAATAAGAATGAGAAACCTCCGGTAAATATGAACAGCATCAAACGGCTGCTTACGATGCTGGTGAAAGCCTATCCGGTCATGATCCCCGTCGTTTGTGCCTGTATCGCCATCGCGGCGGTGACCGCGGCGCTGCCCGCCATCTTTCAGCAGCAGATCTATGCCATTATCGGTGAGTGGGTGGAAATCGGCGACTGGGCCTCCGCCTCGAAACTGATCATACCTAAGGTGACGCTCCTGGCTGTGTTTTATGTGATCTCCCTTACGGCGGGGTTCATCCGCAGCCAGCTGATGGCGGTCATTACCCAGGGATTCCTGAACAAAATGCGTCAGCAGATGTTTGCAAAAATGCAGAACCTGCCGATCCGCTACTTCGATACGAACAAGCATGGCGATATCATGAGCCACTACACCAACGATATTGACACCCTGCGGCAGATGATCTCGCAGGCGATACCGACAGTGATCCGCTGCTCCATCCTTTTGGTCAGCGTGATGTGCATCATGCTGTATTACAGCTTCTGGATGACGCTGGTGGTCCTTCTCGGTGTGTTCGCCATGATGACGATCTCAAAGAAAGCCGGCGGCGGTTCGGCGAAATATTTCATCCGTCAGCAGAAGTCCATGGGGAAGACGGAAGGCTTTATCCAGGAGATGATGACGGGGATGAAGGTCGTCAAGGTCTTTAACCACGAACCGCAGAGCCGGGCTGATTTCCAGAAGGTCAACGGCGAACTCTATGAGGACGCGTTCCGGGCGCATGCCTATGCCAATGTCCTGGCTCCGATCATCAACAACATCGGGAACACTCTGTATGTGACCATTGCTGTTGTCGGCGGCATCCTGCTGCTGAAGCACGTGCCGAACGTCGGGATCTCATCTATCATCAAGGGATCGGTCACGGTCCTGACCATCGATATCGTTATCCCCTTCCTGAACATGGCGAAGCAGTTCACCGGGAACGTCAACCAGGTCGCCCAGCAGATCAACTCCATCGCCATGGCCATCGCCGGCGCGGAACGGATCTTCGAACTCATCGATGAGGAACCGGAAGTCGATGAAGGTTATGTGACGCTGGTGAACGCGGAGATCGACGCAGATGGGAATGTCACCGAGACGGAAGAACACACCGGACACTGGGCATGGAAACATCCGCACCACGACGGGACCCTGACCTATACCCCACTTCGGGGCGATATTGTCATGATCGATGTGGATTTCGCCTATGTTCCCGGGAAACCTGTCCTGCATGACATCAGCCTTTACGCGAAGCCGGGCCAGAAGGTGGCTTTTGTGGGTGCCACCGGCGCGGGGAAGACGACCATCACCAACCTGATCAACCGCTTCTATGACATCGAGGACGGCAAGATCCGATATGACAACATCAACATCAATAAGATCCGCAAGGCGGACCTGCGCAGCTCCCTGGGGCTGATCCTTCAGGATACGAATCTTTTCACCGGGACCGTGATGGAGAATATCCGCTACGGGAACTTGGGGGCTTCGGATGAGGAGTGTATCAGCGCCGCGAAGCTTGCCGGGGCGGACGACTTTATCACCCGTCTGCCCGCCGGTTATCAGACCATGTTGGAGAATAACGGGGAGAACCTTTCCCAGGGGCAGCGCCAGCTGATCGGCATCGCCCGTGCCGCGGTGGGAGATCCGCCGGTGATGATCATGGATGAGGCGACATCCTCCATCGACACTCGTACGGAGCGCATCGTGCAGCAGGGGATGGATAAGCTCATGGAAGGCCGCACCGTCTTCGTGATCGCTCACCGTCTTTCCACAGTGCAGAACTCCAATGTCATCATGGTCCTCGACCACGGCCGCATCATCGAACGCGGCAGCCATGATGAGCTGATCGCTCAGAAGGGCCAGTACTATCAGCTCTATACCGGCGCCTTTGAACTGGAATAGGTATAGCCATAAGTCATTAGCTGGCAGTTGACAAAATGTCAAAGTTGTCACAGCTCCTGCACTGAATCGATCGGGCACAGCCTGCATCATTCAGTGCAGGTTCATTTTATTGACTCGCAGAGGCTCAAAAGCCCGTCAGAGACAAATATATTTGCCATCCGTGTAGACCGGCGCAGCAGAACTGTTCCCGTTGACACGGACTGATGATGCGAGTTAACGGACGATATCCATACCTTCCAGCGTAAGTCCTGTACTGTATTCTTTTTCGTTTTCCCGGGGAGAAAAGTTGACTATTTTTCCAAAGACGGCTATAATGATAGGAAGCTTTTCGAAATGCCTGTTTGCACAGGCTGAATCTTATAAGGAGAATAAAATGAAGAAATCTTTTTCACTGTTTCTGGTTCTCGCACTGGTGCTCTGTGCGGTAACCTCTGTCTTCGCTGATGACATCACCCTTGATGTGATCATCTGCCAGTACGGTCCCAACACCAATAACTGGTTCGAACGCGGCGGCACCGGCATGGACGGTTCCAGCTTCGTTGAAAAATTTGAAGCTGCCAACCCCGGCATCAAACTGAACCTCGAAGTTGTCTCCTGGAATGATGTCCATCAGGTCGTTGATACCCGCATCGCCAACGGCAATGCCCCGGATATCCTCAACCTCGATACCTTCTCCGAATTCCTGCCCGACAACCTCCTGCTCCCTGTCAAAGACTATACCTCGGAAGAACTTTTCAGCGATTTCTTCCCCGCCTTCATGCAGGACTTCCTGGTTGACGGCGAATACTGGGCTGTGCCGGATCTGGCTTCCGCCCGTGCGCTGTATTACAATGTTGACATCCTGGCCGAAGCCGGTGTTGAAGTCCCCACCACCTGGGCTGAACTGGAAGACGCCGCGCAGGCGATCATCGACTTCTATGGCGGCGAAGTTTATCCGTGGGGCATTGATATGACCACTGACGAAGGTCAGGCTGCTTTCGCTTACTACACCTGGGGCAACGGCGGCGGTTTCACCGATGAAAACGGTGAATGGGCCCTCAACTCCGATGCGAACGTTGAAGCGGTCGAATACGCTATCGGCCTGGTCAATGCCGGCTTCACCAATCCGAACCCGGCCACCCAGACCCGCTACGACCTGCAGGATATGTTTGCTACCGGCAAACTGGCTATGATGATCGGCCCGAACCAGATTCCGACCTATGTCAAGGATAAGGGCGGCGTAATCAACCTCGCCACTGCCAGCCTCCCCGCCAACGAAGGCAAGACCTCCGCTTCCGTCGGTGTAAAAGACGTCATGATGGCCTTCCGCGATGATTCCGTGGAAGATCAGGCTGCCCGCAATGAAGCCATCGGCAAATTCATGACCTTCTTCTATGATCCCGCGAACTATGTCGGCTGGGTCAGCATGGAAGACTTCCTCCCTGCCGTCAATTCCGCTGTTGAAGCGCTTGTCGCTGCCAATCCGTCCTTCGAAGCCTGGCTGAACGTTCTTGCCACCTGCAAGTTCTACCCCACCTCCAAGGCTGAATGGGCTCAGGTCCGCCAGGGTGTCACCAC
>DAIMGK010000060.1:0-25121 GCA_036723985.1 Flexilinea sp. | reverse complement strand
TTTATCCATTATCAAATAAAGTGGTGTTTTGACACCCAAACCAGTATTGAGCCGGACGTGACAGTCCGCTCTATGCAATCACGGTACAGGCCACACAGACTCATGCGATAGTCTGTGTGGCCTGCCGATTTACAAAACTTTCATTCGGAAGAGCCGGTTCTTATTATCAGAAGGCAAAAAAGCTGCCGTTTTATGCAGTGATCTGCGTTTGCGGCAGCTTTATTTATGAAATATTGTCTTTCAGGATCGGTTATTTCTTCAGTTTCTCGCCGATGAGTTTAACCGCGAGGTCAAGGGCTTCCGGGATCTTTTCCGGGATCTTACCGCCGGCCTGGGCCATGTTGGGACGGCCTCCGCCCGAGCCGCCGGCAACAGCAGAGATCTGTTTCGCGATATCACCGGCTTTTATGCCGCGTTTGACCAGTTCATCGGCAACATTGACAATGAAAACAGCCTGCCCATTCAGGATCGTAGAGAAAACACCTATCGCATTAGGATGGTCATTCTTAAATTTATCAGCCATTTCGCGGAGTGTTTCCGGTGTGGCATCCGGGACCTGAACTGCCAGAACATTGGTATCACCCATCTGAACAGCGTTATTTTGAAGTTCATTGAATTTCGTCATAGCCAGTTTTGCGCGGAATTCAGCGATATCTTTGGCAGCTTTCTGTATCGCCTGCTGGTTCTGCTCAACTTTCAGAACAACTTCTTCGACCGGAACGCTCAGTACGGCAGCCATTTTCCGCAGATTGCCGGTTGCCTGGCGGACCCGTTTGCTGGCTTCCCGACCGGTGATCGCTTCGATACGGCGGATGCCGGTGGCAACGGAACCTTCGGAAACGATCACGAAAATACCGATCTCGCCGGTATTGGAGACATGTGTTCCGCCGCATAATTCAGCTGAAACTTCACCATTTTCTCCAATACGTACAACACGGACCTGCTCTCCGTATTTTTCATTGAAGAGGGCTGTCACGCCTTCATTCATCGCGTCATTGATATTCTCAACTTTCGTATAGACGATCTGATCGGAAAGAATATTCTCATTGACAATATTTTCGATCTCTGTCAGCTGTTCCGGCGTCAGGGCTTTGTTGGAATTAAAGTCAAAACGAAGACGGGTATTGGAAACATAGGATCCTGCCTGGCGGGCTTCAGGACCAACCACCTGGTGCAGCGCGGCATGGAGCAGATGTGTAGCCGTATGGTTGCGCATGATATCATGGCGTGTGCGGCTGTCTACCGCAACGGAGACTTTATCTCCGACGGAAATCGACCCTCTGGTCATTTTCCCGTAGTGAACGATCATACCGGCAGCGGGCTTGCGGACCGATTCGACCGTGAAAACGGAACCGTCTTCCGCGGTGATCGTCCCCTTGTCCCCGATCTGACCGCCCATTTCCAGATAGAAACCGGTTGAAGGAACAATGATCTCAGCGGCATCATCTTCGTTTAATTCACTGACAGGTTCACCGTCACGGATGAGCATGACCGCTGAAGTCTGAACGGGTTCGAGTGTATAGGGATCCTGTTCAACTTTTCCTGCCGGCAGTTTTCCTTCAGCGACAAGCTGTTTAAGGAATCCGTCAAACTTTTCCGCGTCATTATTGTCCATTTTTTTGAAGAAATCACCTTTGGACGCATTTTGGTGGGCGACGGCAGCTTTTTCGAAACCTTCACGATCGACATCAAATCCGAGGTCACGTACATAATCGCGGGTGATTTCCAGCGGAAGACCGTAGGTGGAATGAAGATCGAAGCAAGTCGCGCCGTCTACGATCGTCTTGCCGTCCCGATTCATCTCTTCGACGATATCATTCAGATGAGCCATACCGTTATCCAGAGTTTTGTTGAACCGGTCTTCTTCCCATTGAATTGCATCGATGATAGCTTTATGGTGCTGTTTCAGTTCCGGATAAGCGTCTCCGTAGCTTTCGATGACGGATTCAGCGATTTGCGGCATAAAATTCTTCAGTCCCAGCTGCTGTCCGAAACGGACGGCACGGCGGATGATCATGCGGCAGATATAGTTCCGTCCCATGTTGCCGGGAGTAACGCCATCCGCGATCAGGAAAGTAGCAGCACGTCCATGGTCCGCGATCACGCGATAGGGCGTGAAATCGGCGTACATTTCTTCTTCTGTCTTTCCGGTCAGCTCTAAAAGCGTGCGCATGGTCGGAGCGAAAAGATCGGTCTTGTAGTTGGAATTCTTGTGCTGCAGTACGGCAACGATACGTTCGAAGCCCATACCCGTATCAACGAATTTATGCGGCAGCGGGACAAGCGTATCCTTGTCAACACGGTTGTATTGAATGAAAACGTTGTTCCAGAGTTCCGTATAACGGGCGCAGTCGCCGTTGACCTTGCAGACATGTCCCGGAACATCCTTCATATCACAGGCATCAGGTCCGAGATCGATATGAATTTCCGAACAGGGACCGCAGGGACCGGTATCGGCCATTTCCCAGAAGTTTTCTTTCCGTCCGAAATACTGTACATGGCTCGGATCCATACCCGGCTGGGAACACCAGATGTTATAGGCTTCCTCATCAGCAGGGATCTCACCTTTTTCATCTTTGAAGACTGTAGCGTAAAGTTTTGTCGGATCAAGTCCCCAAACCTTCGTCAGCAGTTCCCATGCCCAGCTGATGGCTTCCTTTTTATAATAGTCCGCGAAAGACCAGTTGCCGAGCATTTCAAAGAAAGTATGGTGGCGGTCATCACGGCCCACATCATCCAGGTCGTTATGTTTACCTGCAACACGCATACATTTCTGGCTGTCACAGGCACGCGTATAGGGACGGCTGTCTGTACCGAGGAAAATATCTTTAAACTGGACCATACCCGCGTTGGTAAATAAAAGCGTCGAGTCGCCGGTCGGAACCAGGCTCGCGGAACGGACGATGGTGTGGCCTTTGCTTTCAAAAAATTCCAAAAATTGGCGGCGGATATCATTGCCGCTGATCTCATTGCTCATAAACACTTCTCCTGATTTGTCTCAAAATCATACAGCTTGTAATTATAACCGCCATTAGCAAACCAGTCCCAAATTCGTTGTAGTAATGTGAAAAAACAATAATATTACGAAATCTGTTTGCGGTGAAGGTTCCGGTTTAACTGTCCGTTTATAAATCAGAACAACACAAAATTAAAATCAAAAAATGATCTGACCTGTTTTGCCTAAAATCAATAGATAATGATATAATTTTCCCGTATGAAACGCTTATTTATTGCTGTGCCTGTCAGTGAGCAGTCCCGGAATGAAATCGTGAAAGGGATCTTTTCAGACGAGAAGGTAAAAAAGATGCCGGTCCGCTGGACTCCTTATGAGAATCTGCATTTGACCCTCCAGTTTTTAGGTGATGTGGAGGAAAAACGTATTCCGGAACTGAAATTGATCCTGGATCAATACGAAACAAACGTTCAGGACAAATTATGCTTTGCAAATACAGGTGCTTTTCCGAATCCGGCAGCTCCGAGAATCATCTGGCTCGGATTTAAAAAATGTCAGACGCTGCTGAATATTCAGCGAAAAATCACTTACAGCCTGTCCGAAAAGGGGTTTCCCTATGATCATAAGTTTTTCAAACCTCATCTGACGATCGGGCGGGTGAGAGATAATGCTGTCTTTTCACCTGAATCTTTCGCACATATTGAGGATCTGGCAGTCAAAGCGGAAATCAGTGATACACCTTTGGACAGGATCACGCTGTTTGAAAGCCAATTGCGGCCGGGAGGTCCGGTTTACAGGGTCATTCACGAAAAAAGGCTGACCGGCAGGATCTGATCCGGTTCATCTAAAGGGAATTGACGCCGCGAGAATAAGCAGTTTTATAATATTTTTTTCAAAGTGGGGGAATACTGATGGAGTCTAATGAACTTGCCCGAAAAGTTGTGGAAATACTTGAGGACAACAAAGCCGAAGACATCGTTTTGATGGAACTGGGGGAAAAAGTTGATCTGGCAGATTATTTTGTGATCGCGAACGGTACCAGCGACCGTATGATCGATGCACTGGCAAATTATGTCGTCGATGGTGTGCGTGACGAATGCAAGATCCATGGTACGATACAGGGTATAACAGGCGGTGGATGGATGCTGATCGACTATGGTGATGTGATCGTACACATTTTCTCTCCGGACAGGCGTGCGTATTACAGCATTGAGGATCTGTACAAAGAATCAAAAGTTTTATTGCGTGTAGAATAATATATCAACCTTTTTTTGAATTGCACATCAGAATAGTTTTCTGATTTTTTATATAACGCAGTCTGAAAACATTATTTATAAAATTCTGTTCACATAATCAGGGACAGTTACCTCCGGCCCAAGTCTGAGCCTCCGGTGACAGTCCCGATCATTTTATTGAATAATTACGACAATTGATCGAAACAGGAAGCGGAAAGTGACTTATGACTCATTCAAAATTTAGGAGATCCATAACAATCGGGATCCTGGCGCTTTCCTGTTTTCTTACTGTATTATTTATTAATCGTCTTTCCGATAAATATCAGTTTTCGAAATTAATTCTTTCCCCATCTGATTATGAGTCATTGAAAAGCCACAGAACCGCTGTTGATGAAGACCTCGTAACCGGTCTGACTTTCAACGAGATCCCCGCGCTTTATGACAGATCAACAGGAAGATGGATGGCCTCCGTTTCCGATGAAGATAAAGATTTCTCCCCTTCAGTCGGTTATAAGTCATCATGGAAGAATATTAAGATTGCATTTCCCGAAGTTTATAAGACAGGTCAGGAAATCAATTTCATCGCATATGATGATAAGGTCTATCGGGAGTACGATCTTTCCGTCACAACGCTCCCGCTGGTGCATATCGAATGTGAAACGACAGATTTTACAAGAGATCCTGTACCCATCCGGTTTACCTTGTTTGACAACCGTCCCGGCACCCGTTACCCGGTAACGGAGGCTGGCGGAACGATCCATATCAGGGGGTGGTCCACGATCATTTTTCCCAAAAACGCGTTTCGCATCTCTCTTTTGGAAAACAGTACAGGAAAAGAAGGAGAAGAGAACAAAACGCCGCTGCTGGATCTTCGCAGCGATGGAGACTGGCTGCTGTATCCTGCATATAATGATCCGGAAAGGATACGCAATGTTTTTTCTTCCAATTTGTGGTTTTCATCCTGCGGTTCGGACAACAGCTTCGGTATTCAAAACGGAATGGAATATCGTTACATCGAGTTATTTCTGAATGACCGGTACTGGGGATTATACGCGCTCGGCTATCCGATCGATGCCTTTCAGATGAATATCTTTCCGAATAATCAGGGTCATTATGATGAATTTTTGTTCAAAGCGAAAGAATGGGGTCCGCACAGTGAGGCTAATCCGGAATATGACGGATTGATCCTGCAGTTTGACGCACCGCAGTCAGACCTGAATAACGGTATCGGGATCATGAAGATGTATTTCCAACAGCTGGAGAACGGTGCGCAGGGAAGGCTGTATCATAACGAAGAAAAAAACGCTATGGATGTCTGGTTATACATGAAACTGATACAAGCCTGGGATACTGTCCGGATACCCGGGAAAATGAAAAACATGATGTACAGCGTAAAGCTTTCCGGACAGGGGAGAAAAATTTTGTACGCTCCGTGGGATATGGATATTGCCTGGGGCAGTATGATCAGCGGTGCGGGAAATAACTTTACCCTTTCCTACGCTTTGGATGCTGAGGACAACAGTTATGATATGACAGTAAATCCTGTCTCAATACTTCTGCAGCAAAACGATCATGAAATAATACGTAAGGTAGTGCAGAGGTATCGTGAACTCCGCTCGGATGCCTGGTCGGATGAGGTTGTCAGCGCGATGCTTGATTCATTCGAAAAGGATATTTATGATTCCGGAGCATATGAAAGGGACGCAGAACGCTGGCCTGAAAGCTGCCTTCAGGATCCCGGAGTGAAACTTACATTGTTCAAAGAATATGTCCGGCAGCGGTTCGTCTCAATGGATACGTATATTACCGACCTGGAAATGACCGGAATTACCGAAAAAGATTGATTTTTGATGTGCTTTTTAACCTGATTTCCGGTAAAAAGACAGCAGAATCATATACATTATCCCTTGCTGCCATTTAATTGCGCATAGCTTGTATTATTATTCGTTTGAAATGATGATTTATTTATAAATAACAGGCAGGAAACTGTGACTTGTTTATAAAATTTATGACAAAAAACATTTGCGGGAAATCGTGTTTATTGGTAAATTTAAAAACAGAAATTATTTTTCAGTCAGGGTCTAAAGACAGATACCGTTATCACAGTAAAGATTGTGATAATTCATGGGCTCAAACTGATATTAGGAAGTATATTTTTTGATCAATAAAGCCGGTTTACATGGAGGTTGCTTATGAAAACGTTATTGGTAAAAAACATTCCTGTACTTATTACAAATGACGATGTTCTCGGGGATATCAAAGATGGTGCGGTCTACGCAGAAGATAATGAGATCAAACAGGTCGGAAGGACACAGGATCTGCCAAAAACAGCTGATGTTGTGATCGACGCATCCGGTAAAATGGTATGTCCCGGATTTGTCAATACCCATCATCATTTTTATCAAACGCTGACGCGCGCGGTTCCCGGAGCTATGGATGAAAAATTGTTTGACTGGCTCGTCAGGCTGTATCCGATCTGGGGCGAACTGGATCCGGAAGCGACCTACATTTCTTCGCAGGTTGCAATGGCAGAGTTGATCCTGACCGGCTGTACAACCGCAAGCGACCACATGTATCTCTGGCCAAACGGAGCATTGCTGGACGATCAGATACGTGCCGCGGAGGAGATCGGGATGCGGTTCCACGCGGTGCGCGGTTCCATGACACTTGGCAGATCCCAGGGAGGTCTTCCGCCGGATCATGTCGTACAGACACGGGATGAGATCCTGAAAGACAGTCAGCGGGTCATTGAAAAGTTCCACGATAACAGCAGGTATGCCATGACCCGTGTGGTATTGGCTCCATGCTCCCCGTTTTCTGTTGATGAATCGATCCTGACAGAATCCGCGAAACTGGCACGGTCTTATAAGGGCGTTCTTCTGCATACCCATGTCGCCGAAACAAAAGACGAGGAGACCTTTACCATGCAGCGGGCAGGACTGCGTCCGGCACGGTACATGGAAAAACTCGGCTGGGTCGGACCGGATGTCTGGTGGGCACATTGTATCTGGCTGAACGCGGATGAAATTCAAATGATGGCGGATACCGGAACAGGGGTGGCACATTGTCCGTCTTCCAATATGCGCCTCGGTTCGGGGATCGCTCCGATTCGTGAAATGTTAGACGCCGGTGTAAAAGTAGGGCTCGCTGTCGATGGCTCCGCAAGCAATGACAGTTCACATATGATCGCAGAAGGACGCATGGCAATGCTGCTGCAGCGTGTCGCAAAAGGCGCGGATGCGCTTACGATCCGCGAAACACTGAAGCTGGAGACAACCGGAGGAGCATCTGTACTCGGAAGGGACGATATCGGTGTCCTGAAACCGGGTATGGCTGCTGATTTCATCGGGATATCCCTGAATACGCTTCCGTTTTCCGGCGGAGCCTGCCATGATCCTCTTGCTGCTTTATTCCTTTGTACGCCTCCGCAGGTCGATTTTTCCGTGATCAACGGCCGTGTGATCGTGGAAAATGGCCGGATCAAAACAGTTGATGTCGAAAAACTGATCAGAAAACATAATGAGATCGCTGTAAAAATGGTCGGGAAATATCCGGTACCGGAACGTTTCAAACTGGTGTGAACAGACTGCATTGTAATATTTGCGTGTAGTCTTGTACGCTTTAACGAAAGTCTCCTGTATAATAAAGTGATCACAGCGATCTGCCTTTCTTTTTTAAGACAGATCGCTGTAAAAAGTATATAAGAATTGAACCGCGCATTCTTTTTTGGGTATAATTCGTGTGTCATAATTTCGAATCAACAGGAAAGGAGGAATAAATTATGCAAAATTATCTGCTTTTTGCGATCCTGCCAATGCTTCTCGGCATGTATGCTCAGTATAAAATTCAAAACTCTTATAAGAAATTTTCCTCCATACGTACCCAAACAGGCGTAACAGGGGTCGAAGCTGCGCGGAAAATGCTTGATGAACATGATTTATCCGATGTACGTATCGAAAAGGTACACGGAGTATTGAGCGACCATTATGCCCCAAAAGAAAAGGTGCTGCGGCTCAGTGAAGGAGTTTACAGTTCCAATTCGATCGCAGCAGTCGGTGTAGCCTGCCATGAAGCAGGACATGCTTATCAACACGCGGAAAATTACAGTCCGCTGGTCCTTCGTTCTGCGATTATACCCGTCGTCAATTTCGGCAGCAGATTGGGACCGATCCTTTTTTTCATCGGGCTTGCCCTTTCATCCGGCTCGGATAACGGTTATACATTGGCAAAAATCGGCCTGATCATCTTTTCACTGACAGCTGTCTTTTCTGTTATAACACTCCCGGTCGAGTTTAATGCCAGTGACCGGGCGAAAGCATGGCTTGCGGATTCCGGTTTGCTTTACCAGGATGAATTGAATGGGATCTCACATGTATTGAATGCGGCTGCTTTGACGTATGTATCAGCCGCCATACAGGCAATTACAAATGTTCTGTATTACGCCAGCATTCTGAATTCCAGAAGCAGCCGCAGCCGGCGCCAATAATTTTTTTACCGACAGGAGATAAAATGGAAACCAAGAAAAAAGTAATACCGGATATCATCGTCGCCAGGCTTCCAAGATATCTCCGTGCGTTAGGTGTTCTTCGTGAAAAAGGTGAAACGACTAATTCCAATGAACTCGGTGCTTTTTTAGGATATTCTGCCGCGCAGATCCGGAAAGATCTCTCCCAATTCGGAGAATTCGGGAAACAGGGGACCGGATACAACATCGATTTTCTGACGCAGCAAATCAAGAATATCCTGAATATTGACAAAGATTGGAAGATGCTTCTGGTTGGCTGCGGAAATATCGGGCATGCGATATTGAAATATTCCGGGTTTTCACTTAACGGTTTTTATGTAGCCGCAGCTGTTGATAATGATCCGGAACTCATCGGGAAAAGATTTAACGATTCTGTCTGTATTCGTTCGATCGATGAGATCCAAACGATCATTAAAGAGGAAAGCATAACCATCGCAATGCTGACAGTCCCCGCAGCCGCCGCGCAAAATATCGCTGATGAACTGGTAAGATGCGGGATCAGGGGGATCATAACTTATGCGCCTGTGATCCTGAATCTTCCGAAAGATGTCAGGATCGAATATATTGATCCGGTTTCTTCCCTGCAGCATATAACCTATTATTTAGAATAAAACGAACAGTGGGGTGAAGCAAAAAACCAGCATCCGGTTAAAATATAGTTTATGGGTTCGATAAGTTATCTTATCGAACCTATAAACAGATAACGAATGTCCTATGACTAATAAGGAAATCAGCATACAAAAGTCAATTGAAATGTTTATCGAAAATGTAGGGCTTTCCCGTTCTTCAAACACTGAGAAAACCTACAAAAACGCGATGAAAGCATTCTCTCAGATGCTTACAGAAAACGGGATCAGGCCTGAAAGTTCCGTCGGCCTTTTATCTGAAAAAATATTTTCTGAATTTGCCAAATATCTGAAGGCATATTCGCCTTCAACTGAAAGTTTATATATCAATGTCGCTAAAAATTATTTTGAATTTCTGGCGGCAGAAAATATCAAAGATTTTAATTTATTCCAGACAAAGCTGCTTATCAAAAACAGAACCAGAAAGCCCGGTATCCGTCTGCCGCAATTTCCCAGGCAATCAATTGATGTCCTGCTGGATTATGCCATGGATAACCTTCCCGGTCTCCCATGCTCAGACGATACAGAACATCTGATAAACCTGCGGGACGCAGCTTTTTTGATAACTCTTGCTGATACCGGATTAAGAATACACGAAGCATGCAATCTTCGCAGGGGTTCGATCGATTGGTTTTCTAACAAAGCCATTATTATCGGCAAGGGCAATAAAGAAGCTGTTATCCGCTTTTCAGACCGTTCTGTGACCGCGTTAAAGACTTATTTGAATGAGCGTTCTATATATGACGGATCTATTGGAATTCCTCTGGCAGCCCTGCCCATATTTGCCCGGCATGATAAAGGTGCCGGGAAAAAAGTTCTCCCGATCACGACCAAAACAGGCAGGGAGATCGTAAATACAAGAGTAGAAGAATGTCTGGGGAAAGATGCCGTGGGTACCATCACACCGCACTCTTTCCGCCATTATTTTGTGACAAATGTATTGAATAAAACCGGAAATATGAAGCTCGCTCAGGAATTCGCACGTCATTCCAGTGTAACAGTAACACAACGCTACACGCATTTATCGAATGAAGACCTGGACAACAAATATGATAATATCTTCAATAAAGATTCGGGAAACAGATAAATGAAAGCGAAAAATTTTCTTCTTGCCGTATTCAGTATCCTTATTTTTCTTATGTTTATTTATATATCGTCACCATACCGTGAATTGCGTCCTTATCAGTTCTTCGGACGAAGAATACCGGAAAAGTCCGGGCAGAAGTATTTGAATAAGGACGGCAGGATCAGGGTATATGTTGAAGGCAATGAGGAAACAGAAGCTTTTTATATGGATCAGATTCCCGTAACGATCAGGCAATATAAGAGCTGTATCGCTGCCGGCGCGTGTGAAACACAGCATTACAACAATATCTACACGAAATATTGGGGGAACGTATTCTATCAGGATTGTCCGGTCTCTTTTGTTACCTGGGATGAAGCCCATGGATATTGCCTTTATTCCGGCGGAGATTTACCTACTATGGCTCAATGGGAACTTGCTGCCGGGGCAGACTTCCAGCACGATTATGCCTGGGGAAAAGAGATGCCCACGATCTCCACCGCCAATCTTGACGGATTTTACCAGTTTCTTACGCCTGCCGGCTGGCTTCCCCGGGGAGCGAGCCCTTACGGTATTCTCGATTTGACCGGGAATGTCAGGGAATGGATCATTGATGACAATCATTCGGAAGATTTTGGCAGGGGTTTGAAAGGCGGCAGCTATCAGGATGCCTTTTCTTCAGCAAAGAACGAGACTGTTTTTTACCACCAGCCGACTTCATCCGGTTTTAATCGCGGTTTCCGCTGTGTTTATCCGGCAAATGGGAGCGAGCACTGACCGGTCTTTCAGAAAAAACTGTCAGACAAAATAACAAAACGAATGTTATACTTGACAAGAAAGATTCAATTCAGTTTGTTTTTGTACGTTATTTATAAGTCACAGGAGTCACGCAATGATAAATCTGAAGAATATCTTGAAAAACCATCCGGAAGCCGCCGGTAATTATGAACAGATGAAGGGATTATTGCTGGATCATTATCCGGATTATGAAAAAGAGTACGAAAAGCATATTCTTCTGTCATTTATCGAAACCGGTATTGTTAATGAGTTAGCGGAAAGGAAAGATCACCCCATTACCTTATCAGATGAAAATAAATATATAAATAGATTGATAAACCAATATGGCTATCAGAAGGAACTCTGTGAATCTATTTTCAGACTATGGGTCGATGCCCTGCAATTAAAATTCGAAGATGAGGTTGAAATAGATCTGAGCAATGGTTCCGCCCCGGAGAAAAATCTGCCAGCTTCATTTCGGGATAGTATATACCATGACCGGAGCGTGACACCACCGATACAAACAACAGCATCCAGAAACGAAAAAACCGATGACTCCGAAACAAATCTGCAAAACAGTAAAAAGCCCGATCTGCCTATGCGCAGCAATGAATCGACAATTGAAGAAGTTGCGGATTCAAAATATTCAATGAGGGCTGAGGAATTCATTTCAGATCATTCGAAAGATGATTTCCTGCGTAATCAAAAAAAATCTCCGCAGACGGATGCAGAAACACCTGATCCGGAAAAAATTTATGAACAGGGAATGGTATATTATGACCTTTATAATTTTAATGCCGCACTGCCTTTTATTCAAATAGCAGCTGAACAGGGCTGCGCAAAAGCTCTGTTTCAAATGGCGATCATGTACAGAAAAGGGCAGGGTGTGAAGCAATCCGATTCGGAAGCGGTGAAATACTATCAACTGGCTGCAGATCAGGGGAATGCGCAGGCTCAAACTATTCTCGGATATATGTATCAACACGGTAAAGCAGTTTCGAGATCTGATCAGGAAGCAATGAAATACTATCGTCTCGCTGCTGATCAGGGACATGCGGAGGCACAGTACAGACTCGGAAATATGTATGAAAGAACGCGCTCTGATCAGGAAGCGGTAAAATACTATCGTCTCGCGGCTGATCAGGGGTATGCGCCGGCACAGTACAGACTTGGATATATGTACCAATTCGGTTATGAGGGTGTGCGCTCCGAACAGGAAGCAGTAAAATACTACCGCCTCGCAGCCGATCAGGGATATGCGGAGGCGCAGTATAACCTGGGTTTAATGTACAGGAATGGTCAGGTTGTAGGCAAATCCGATGAGATGGCATTGAAATACTATCGCCTCGCGGCTGATCAGGGACATGCGAAAGCTCAGTATAAGCTCGGATATATGTACGAGTATGGATTTGGATTACCGGAGCAATCCTATTATGAGGCAAGAAAATACTACCAAATGGCTGCGGATCAGGGAGACACGGATGCTATCAGAAAGCTGATTAAAGGATAAGCTGTTGAGATGAAAATCCTTCCAGTGAAGGATTATTTATAACTTTTGATTTTGGAGCAAGACTGAAGGGTATAGAATTATTTTTCAGAATTTTCTGTTTGTCAGACTTGAAAGCGCAAGTTCTTATACAGTTACAACGGAAAATACCTGTAACCGGCGAAGAAAGAATCAACGATGAATGAAAAGCGATTTCGGAGCCATTATGAGAGTTTTCCGATCATTGCAGGTCTCCGGAATCCTGTTCGGAATCAGCGTTATACGCCTTCAGCGCTTCCTGATATTTTATCCTGTCGATAAGCCCCGCAACGGAAATATCATCACTGCTCCCATTTTGGGAAACCATCGGCAGATGATCTTTGAATTGCGACAGCATAATATCTTCCCCTTGTTCCATGCAAATCTGCAGAGCGTATCTGTAGAGTTTAAAGACCTTTTCCATAGGTGGATATGGATAAGAATTATCCAGTCCATCGGTCGATATAAAAATTGCCGCAGGGATTTGGTCATGCAGGCCGAAAGAAAACCGAAATTTTTCCAATCCCTTTTCATCACACATTGATGTTGTAATATTTCCGGCGCAATCATCATCCCATGGGATCGGTTCGCTGAAAGTTCCGTCTCTCCCAAAAGCGGCACATTTCCCATCACCGATCTGCAGGCCAAACCAACAGGACCGTGTTATGCATGCAGCTATCAGCGTGGTTCCATAAGCTATACGGCAGAATTCAGTTTTCCCCTCTGAATATAAATCTCGGCTGCTCTCCGAAACCTTCTCTAAATCATCCTTTGATATCGGATCTTTCCGCAAATCAGCATCAACTGATTCCCTCCAGGAGGAGAGGATATCGGAGGCAAGTTCAGTCAGAAACGCAGCATGATCTTCATTATCTGTCAGGCTGTTTTCATTAATATTCCGGGAAAAAGTTTTTATACTTTCAACAGCACATCGTACCGCATACTGTGATCCTCTGTCAGATCGGAAATAATCATTTCCACCATGACCATCCGCGACCGCGATCACAGACATATGATCATCGGAATAAGAAAAGGATGCATCCTGGCACCTTTTTCCTGATCGGATATGATGATATCCGGGAACAGAATACGCGAAATGAATAAATTTCTGCATTTAATTTCTTATGTAAGCATCGAACCTTTTTACATATTAAGAAACAATTGTTTTATTATTTCATGAAACAGATGACGCGCATCTCATTTTTCGTGAATAAATCAATTTATTCCATTCAATTCATCGATCGTGTCCGTACCCCCGTAGACAAGTTTGATAATTCTTTTACTTTCGGCTTCCGGTGTTGAATTATTATCTCTTTGTACTGTCGATTGAGATTGTGTGATACCGGTTATCACCGACACTTTCTTCAGCAAATTGTAGAATGATTCCCTATCGTTAACGCTGATAACTGCGTCAGGTGTATTGGTGAATTTTGCCAGGACATCCTTACCCACATCATTTCCGATAGCAATAGCAATTTTTACTGCCTGTTTATAATAAACATTCTTTTGAAGTTCCGCCAATTCTGCTTTCCAGGAATCAACCGGGTATCCATCACTGATCAGTATCAGAACAGGAGCGTACTGACCTGTCACCGAAGGTAGAAATTTTTCTTTTGACAGTTTATCATTCAGCTCTTTAAACGCAGCACCCATATTTGTTTCTGCGCCTTCCTTTACCACCAGATCATTCCAGTCCAGGTCATGAAAGTCCACCGGCCCATCCTCCGGTTTCTCCGGAACCTTCCATTTAACTTCTGTACCGAATTCTAATATTGCCACTTTAATCTCAGTATCATCATTCAAATCTAATTCTTCATTAAAATCATGGACAAATGCTTCTTCCATGGCGGTATTAACCGCACCGATCCTCCAACCTTTCATACTGCCGGAACAGTCAACCAGATAAAACAGGGTCAAGGTCCTTTTGGGAGAAGGAGTCAGATTATTAAATAGATTTTCACTCATATATTATTTCTCCACTATGAGAGCTCAGGTTTTATTTGATTAATACGTGTGGCATCTTTTTCTAAGTCAAGATGCGGGAGTGAATATGCATGTGTTTGTGAAATAATTTTCTGCACCCAATCTATGGGATCTTCAGATCCTCCTCACGGAGACGATCAAAGTCTCACTCGTTTTCGCGTCGGCTTCCTTTTTTTATAATTTTACACGATTTATCAAAAATATTAATTATCATATTCTCGGAAAACAATAAGGTCTCTTGTGTCCCAACCTTTTCAACTTCATCATTGCCAGTCATCTGAATTGTCCATGAAACATCTGAAAGATTCTTCAAGCCCAGTTTTTCAGGCATCCCCGGAATCGGGACAACATATGCAAGTTCGCTTGTCGTATCGTTAGATTTAGATGAAACATTCCAGCGATATAGCTTCATACCTTTAAAAAGAGGGTATTCATAACGATTGATTTTCAGATGATATTCAGCCGGCATAACCGGGTGTCCGCACCAGGGGCATTTTACAATACCGTTTTCAGGATAAAACATTTCATTATCACAATTCGGACAATGTCCCAGTTCAGCTTTTAAGCGCAAAAATTCATCGAGCCATGTAATTTCCAGAATTCGACTGTTCCTTTTTTTCATTGCATTTTTGCTGAAAGCTTTAGCGAACAGATCAAGAAGATGCTTGGGATAAACAGGCATCAATCGGTTGAAATTATGATCTGTCCCGGGGATAGGGCGATTTCGATCGTCGTCCTTGTCAAAAATATAAATCGGTTCCTCTCCGTAATATCTCCGTTCCTCTTCTTTTGTTATAAGCGGGGCCGTAGTATACCTGCCTTCAAGTGGATGATTAATAAAAAGGAGACGGAACAAAACTACCGCGAGAGAAAATCGATCGGTTTTAATATCAGGATCAGCCTCCCCCAATACAATTTCCGGAGCCATCCATCGCTGCCTTCCAAGAATACCGAAATTTGTTCCATAAGGAGAAACGTTATCATTATCACAGATCAGGACATCTCCGGTCAATGGATCGATAAAAAAATTACCGCTGTTAATATCCTGATAACTGTATCCTTTTTCGTGTAAAATTTTAAAACCATTAATGATCTGGATCGCAGCATTAAGTACGGAAGAAAATGTTTGAAAATATACCTGGTGTCCGGACTTCCCTTTCTGAAAATAATTCGCAAGATCCACATATCTGTTCGGACGGATATCCATAATGTATCCAAAGGAATCATTCTTTTTTTCTGTCAGGCCTAAAGGCCAAAGAAAGGCATCAGTCGGAGCATGTCTCTCAATGTTCTTTTCAAGGTTCTTATAAAAGCCGTTTACATCCTGTATACCACTTAGATAAGATTTCTTATACCATTTCAAGGCGTATTCCCGGCCATTGTCCGTAACACTGTATACTTCACCCTGACCGCCTTCACCGATAAGACGGTTTATTCTTACTGTCCCACCGTATTCTTTTCTGACTTCATCCCCCGGATTTAATGCTGACATTTTCCCTCTTGAAAGCAAATCATAATGATAATAAAAACAGTCTTTGAATTATATCACATGATTTTGATATTGATACATAATAGCCGTTGTCAATAGGTAATTCCAAACTAAGTGTAAAACTAAGCTACCATTCCAAACTATTCCAAACTAAGCTCTTATAGCAGAAATAGCAGAAAACACTGACGACCGAAAAAGAATATTATGTAAAAAAAAATGTAATATAGTATAATATGTTAGTATATGAATATTGGCATTACTTGAAAGGATAAGAGTATTCCGGAGAGCTGATTATATAGATTAATCTCAATGAGTCTGAAATCGTTTTATCGATTCTGAGTTACCATTATTTTAAATTTTCTGCGGTATCGGCACTGCTGATATTTGCGCTGATCATTTCTTACACAGCATCTGAATAAGTCGAAATTCCCCGTGATCCTGATCATGGGAAAACAATAAGATTTATAAGAAACGGAAGCTCTGATTATCCTGTGTGATACTGACTGTTCGATTTACTGCGTGATAAGAAGCAGTTCAAAGCATCTTTATTCCGCAGGGATGTGAATTGAAATGTATTTTCTTGCCGGTTCATAGACCGAGCGGGAGTTTTATACTCTTGTATGGTTCAGAATATTTACAAAAAATCGTTTTTGTAGGAGTTTCGCTTTGCTTTGTACGAATGAAAATTGCCAATCACCATTATTGCCGGTATATAAAGATAACGACGGCTGGCGTTGGTATTGTCCCAGATGTAATAGTTATAGTTTTCCGGATAATTCAAAACAAATCCCTGACCTTGAAGAACAATCCGGAAAGGATGCACTCAGCGCTGCACAATTATATCTCGACAGGAATTTTGCTGAGGCAGAAAAAAATTTTTCTGTTTTATCCGAAAAATCAAAAGATCCCGACTGGGAAATCGCATGTTATTGGTATTCCCTTCTTTGCAAATACGGAGTTGTTTACACTGATAATACTCAACTTGGGTCTATCGTGAATTTATGGAGATTTCCTCTCCCAACAGATAATCCGGACACAACATCTGAATGGCGTAATATATTAACACTTAAACCGATGACCCGGGAACACGATACGATTTTAGACATGCTGAATTTCCTGCAAGCAGAAATTAATTACAAAAATAGAAATCGTACTCCTTATCGCGTATTTATCGCGTGGAATCATTGGGAAAACGAAAACAGAAACTCACAAACAATCGCTTCAGCATTATACAGGGTTTTAAATAATATAGATGGCTTCAATATTCATTCTTTTGAAATAGGAAATTCAGTCAGAAATATGCGTAACTATGGGGCAAAAATTCATTACGCAATGAAGACTGCTGATCTTATGGTAATCATTCTGGATAATAACGGATTAAAGGAACATACACCTTTTTACAATGAATTTACTTCATTTTTTGGAATGAGACTTAATTATGACAGCGTACTACTTTGCAATGTTTCCGGAAAAGGAATTAATGATGTATTACCGGAAAAAATGGTCAATGCGCATTGGGAGATAAAATGGAATATCAATTTTACAGATAGAGAAGAAAATGGAATAGCTTATGATAGAGAAGTAAATAGAAAAGCTAATCAGATGGCTATAGATATCAATAATCATCTCAGAATTCATTTCGATAATACGAAGTCGACTGATTCACAGCAAGTTCCAAAGAAAACGGGAAAAACTATAGAGACAAATCTAAACAACGAACCGGAAAATATTTCCTCCCGGGAAGATATACAAAAAATTCAAGAATACGATCAGAGATTTAAGAGTCTCAAAACAGATCTTATTGATTTTTTCAAATGTGGGTATAATGCTGATCCGAATTGGATATCCCAAACGGAAGACCTTTGGAAAGAATCAAAACAGGATCGATTCGGGAAAATTCTTCTTTGCAATTACTGCCAAAAGCCTAAACCGAATAATAAAGCAGCCTTAAACTGTTTTGAAACGTTAGTAAAAAGCGGAGCATCTTTCAAAGGATTAGAGAAAATTGTCGATTATATCGAGAAAGTTGCCTCTTCTGAAGGATCATTGAAAATCGCAGATCATTGCAAAAGAATAAAGGAAGAAACACAGCCGGAATAACAAGTCTGCTGTTATGGGATCATCAGAATAGTGTCAACTATACTGATTCACCTTTGAGTGAAAAAGGTCATAAAAGGATATTCCGGGAGATGAATATTTATGAGGATGCATCAAAACCTTGAAATATAAACGTTGGAGAGGATCTGACATATAATGATAAAAAGGTTTTATGGGCTGCAAAAATTTCTCAACAGATCTTGCCAAAAGCATCCGAAAGTAAATATTATAAACGGATCCGGTCAGGGGCTGTTATCAACTGCCTGTCCATTTAGCTTTTGATTAGAGAAAGGGAAAAATGGCAACGTATTTGTATTGTCCTGATTGCAAAGCTGTCAACCCCGCATCATTGGATTCTCTTCCTTCGACAAAAGAAAGAGTCGTGAAATGCAGCCGATGCGGAAAAATGATCAAACAAAATGAACTGAGTCTTAAAGTATGTCCTGATTGCGGAGAAATGTTATACGTTTCTTACGATAATTATGATGTTGACCTGCCCTGCAGGGAACGTCACGAACAGGAACGGCTGGTAAAAGAAAAACAGCAGGAGGAAGAACAGGCGAAATCAGAAGCGGAAAATCTCCAAAAGATTCTCCGGGAAAAAGCCGAAACAGAGAAACGGGCGAAACAGGAAGAAAATGACAACATGGCCCGACTGATGCGTGAGATCCCCTGTCAGTCGTGTCCGAATGAAATTCTCCGCATCGGTAAAGACGGTAAATATACTGAATGTCCCAATTGCCACAATACACCAACCGAAGCCTGGATCGCTGAATGCTGGAAAAAGCTGAGCGGCCAGGAGCCTGATCTCATACAATGGCGCGATGATACCGGCATCAAGATCGTGCATGTTGATCAGCGGGCATCTGTTATCGCTCCGTATTCTGTCCTCCTTGTGGCGCCGGATCATTTTGTCGTTTTCGAATCTGACGGGCGCAGAAAAATACTTTATCCCGAAGTGTATCCGATTTTTAAAAACCCATATACACAAGAGGAAAAACTGAAACTTCTGTATGAGGGACAGGATCCTGACGCTCTTTCACTGGGTCTGGGCCAGCGTATCGTTTTTTTCAGCGAACATGAACATGAATTGTCATCCGAAGTAGTTTTTAAACTCAACGATAATGAATGGGAAGTAACACTGCCTTTTACGATCACGATGCAAATGCGAAGCCATGATGCGGAAAATATTATGCGGCACGCCATGGATCTGACAGATGATCAAACCGCTTCCGATTATCTGGAACAAAAGGTCAAAGATGCGCTTCGAAGTGAGATTTCCCGGATAATTCGCCAGCATTCCGGAGAAGACGCTTTGCTTGAAATTCAAAACGATGTCGGTGTTAAAGTCTGGCTCGATGAAATATTTTCAATAAATGAACTTCAAAAGATCCGGAATAACATATCCGAAAACCTGGAAAAACGTTATGGGATCCATTTAGCACAGGAAATCGAACCCGATATAGATGGGTGCAGCGCGAAGCCTGTCGGCAGGATGAACAAAATCATTTGTCCTGTTTGTTCTCATCATAATTATTTGCGGCCGGCAGTATATCAAAATCGCGAGCGGTTTTCCTGTGAAAATTGCGGAAAAACGATCGTATGGTGTGATGAATGTAATGAATATGTAAGCACAGAATATAATCCATTTTTCTGTGATAAGGCTGGTCATCGAATCTGGAATTAGCAGTTTTTTAACGACAGGAGCCGATCAATGTCAAAATGGAATTTTAATGAGCCTTATCGTTTGATGGACGCCAGAGTGGCATGCGGTATTCAGGCAGGTTTGGATCCGGACCAGCTGGCGAAAGTATGCGTCAGTCTGCCTGAACTATGGGGCGAATTATCCGGCTGGAGAAGAAAGGCTGCGATACCGTTTGATGAATATTCACTCGAATTGGCAGTTCCCGCTTCTAAGAAAGGTAATACAGAGGAAGGATCATATGCCGGTCTGAATATCAGGCTTGCCTTTTCGAAGGACAGTTCTGCCGCAGACGTTTGTGAAACGATCCTGAAAATCAAAAAACTGTTTGGCAGCTGGCTCAAAGGAAAAAATATTCAATATTCCGATCCTGTTTCTGAAGACGCCCCACTGGGTCGATTCCCGGTATGGGATGCAAATCTTGATACCCGGATAGACATCCTGTGTTTTGGTAAAAAAGCAAGAAAAACCACTGCCCAAAAGGACGTGTCGGGTGCTGTACGCGGCAGGAATATGCGCAAGACAGCAGCTGCCAAAACTTTTCCTCTTGTCTGGTATCCTGAACTTACGGAAGGGACAGTGACAGACCTGTTTGCATTGGCAGATATGCAAATGAATGCGCCTGAAAGCGGTATAAGCTTTGAGATACATTCTCTCTCAGAGGATCTCTGTCAGGAAGCTGCTTCGCTTAATTCTGATCCGGAGTGTATGGAATGGCTCAATAAGATCGCTGAGAAAAAAGCCGTCTTCTCACGATTGCTCATTTGGGGCAGCCGGCATTTTTCTGATGCAGCGGCTAAACTGGTTCTCAGCAAATTCGATCTTCAAGCACAAAAACTCGTGCCGAGCGACAGATTTCTTCATTACATGGTATACGACCCGTGGGCGTGTGAGGAAGAACTGGCAAATCAAAATTCACGTCTTGGAAAAGCAAGATATGCCTTGACATATGATGAGTTTGCCGGGATATTCTGTTCCACAGTGATACCGGTCCCGGGGAATGATCCGGTTCTGGAGCCATTAAACATGCCTCAAAGAATTTCAACGGATATCTCTGCCGAGGCGGAAAATATATATGACACAGTGAAAAATGCTGTTAAAGACGCTCTGAAGGAAACCATCCACCCGGATATACAGGATGTGATCTCAAAAGTTGACAGACTTCAGACTGAAGCTGAGAATGCTCAAAAATTGGCAGCTGATTTTTCCCGTGAGATTCTAAATTATTTTACTGAAAACAGGGAAAATCTTACGCACCTTGCCGAAAAGATGGATAATATTTCCGAACTTGTAAATGAATTCAAAAATCTTGCTCCGGAAGGATTTCCTATTGAGTTTACTGCGGATGAACTGAAATATCTTGGTGTGTCAAATGAAGAGGAACTGATAAGCCTGAAAAACCTTGATAATGATACGGTACATTTGATGAGTACCGCTTTTTCAATCGCACGGGCAGGGATGAATGCTGATAATACGCAGGTCATCCTTATGCCCTTCTTCCTGCCGCTTGGTTCTCTTTTTGAACATCTGATGCGGAAATTATTCCAACCGTCAATTTTCGATAATTCACCGCTAAAAGCAAAACTGAACGTCAAAGCATCTTCTACATCGAATTCTGGAAATTATGAAATACAAGCCAGCAGCTTTGATTTGGTGAATTATGACCAGCTGCAATCATATAAAGATCATGCCGTTGTTGACGGCAGACTCCATTCATATTTTTATTGGCTGTCCTGGCTGAATATATTCAAACCCATTCGTATTGCCAGGAATAAGGTTCATACAACACGAGGGGATGTTACGCCGGAACAGCTGAAATATTTGTATGAACTGATGTTGTTACCCGAAATCGGCCCGAAGCTGAATGCGCTTCGATATGCTGTTGACCATCAAGATGATGATAAGGAAAGCCTATACCTACCAAAGAGATATAGTGATTTCGAAGATTTCCTTCAGGAAATGTGCAGAAACAGCAGCGATTATAAACCGAGTGTGATCAATTTTCTCATTTTGTGCAGAGATTCAGAATGGAAATAAGAAGAATAACTCCTCCCGGCAAAAATGGACAGATCCATACAGCTTCGTTTACTTCTGCGTGACTTCAATTAATGCTTTATTATTATGATGGCCGGACATTATGTGTATAAACATTTTTCATCAGGACGAAGAAGAAATCTATAACCTCCAGATAAAAATTCTGGGAAGAAAACTTGTCGGTTCTGATGACGGGCTCAGCGATTTTACCTGCCATTCCATCCCTCACATCCGGGAAGTAATGGAGCAGTGTGACATGTTATTCTCTGTTATGCAGAATTGGCTGATTGAAGAAATCGGTTTTTCCGAAGAAGATCTTCCGTCCGCAAAAAAACATCTGATGCTGGCTGCGAAATTTCATGATATCGGTATGGCGGGTACAAAATCACTGAGAGATCTGCTCATTCACGTTGACAAAATGTACTATTCATATCTCAATCCTTCATTTGATTTGAAGGAAATGCATTCAAGACTGACAGCAGAATTTAAAAGACTTGTTGAAACCGCCGAAAATGATATTTCAGGATGGGACCGTAAATCAAAATTGTATGATGACCGTCTGTACGGAAGGATACTGGGCTCGGATCCGTACTGTGAGAATATGACCGGACTGATATCAAAATACCATGATATGGTCCAGAAAACGATCCGGGCTTCGCATGGCGAAAGCAGTTTCCGGTGGATCATTGAAAACAAGAAGAAACTTGCAGATCGTTACGGCAATGACCTTAACTGGGAATTCATTGCCCTGCTTGCCGGGCTGCATACAAACAGTTTTTTATCCCACACGGATCCGGAAGGAAAGCCTCATTCCTGCGGGGAATATTGTGATAAGCTCTGCAAACTGATGGAAATACATCCCGTATTTCTTGAAGACCCGAAAGAGTTTAATCATTTTCAGGCACTTGCAGGAATTCTTCGTTTAGGAGACCAGCGGCGCAGCGGAAGCCGTGCCAGGTCACTGATGCAGAAAAATATTCAAATCATAAAAAAGATGGACGGCAAGCTGTGCGCAGCATTCGAAAATGACGGAAGCTGGTATTATCTCCAGACAAAAAAGGCAAATGACATCATTTTATCTGAACAACTGAATGAGTTTAAAAAAGTTGTTCTTGAAAAGAATAATGATTGCTGGCAGATGACTCACCATATGATATATACCACATATGATCAGATGGATACAAGAAAGATCCTTCTCACAAATCGAATTCCATCCTACACAGAAGAGATCCTTGATTCAATCCTCACTTCAAATCATAAAATCAAACATGTCTTAAAAATTCAATTCAGCCAACCTGAAGGGGAATCATGCGGAAGTATAATACAAATGAATTATACTGATATCAAAAATCTTGAAAAATGTACGGGCAAGCTCGGTCATGAAGAATTCCTCAATAAAATAACAAATGAACTGTGGAAACAGGTAAGAAATAATATCAATATAACATTGGAAATCCGGGAGTAAGAAGATATGTCTGCTAATAACGAAAAAAAACTGAATCAAAAACTGAAAAAATATTTTCCCGGGAAAACGGTCAGCAAAGCTTTGTCCCGGCAGATGAAAGGAATGGTAAATGTTCCTTCCTTCGTGATCGAGTGTTTGATAAGTTTAATGTGCAGCAGTGGTGATACAGACGAAGGTATGGATAAGGTAAGGAAAATTCTGATATCAAATAATCTGCGATCCGACCAGCGTCAAATAATACTTTCGCAGCTTCGAAAGAAGGGCGTATATACGATCATAGACCATGTGCGAGCATGTCTGGATATGAAACACAATCTGTATACTGCGGATCTGTCCTCTTTAGGATTGAAAAATGTATCCATTCCTGATAAATATCCGGAAAATTGCAGCCGCATGCTCGCTGAAGGGATATGGTGTGTTCTTCAGCTGGAATATAAAAATCAGCCATTTTCAAGAAATTCATCCATCGCGATCACTGGCCTCGCGCCTATCCAAATTCCGGATATCGATCTGAATGAATATCAGAAAGCCAGAAGAAATTTTACGAAAGAAGAATGGATGGATATCCTGATCCGTTCCTGTGGTTTGGAACCTGATGTTCTTTCAGAAAGAGAAAAATGGTTGTTTCTGATGCGCTTGGTACCTTTATGCGAGAGCAATTACTACCTATGCGAAATGGGACCGCGCTCCACCGGTAAAAGTTTTTTATATAAGGAGCTCTCTTCATACAGCCTGTTGGTATCCGGCGGCCAGACAACAGTTTCAAACCTGTTTTATAACCTTAACACAAGAACCCCCGGATTGGCATCCTTTTGGGATTGCGTCACTTTTGATGAGGTAGCAGGGATCCAGATCAAAGATAAAGAAGGTATTCAAATCATGAAAGATTACATGGCATCCGGTTCTTTTGCCCGCGGAAGAGAACATATCAACGGCCATGCATCTTTTGTATTTATCGGAAATATCGATAATATTCCGGATAAAGAAGATGATATTTTTTCCACATTTCCGACCGCCATGTCGCAGGACAGCGCTTTTCTGGATCGTTTTCACGCTTATCTCCCCGGTTGGGAAATACCGAAACTTTATCCCAAACATTTCACTTCCGGATGGGGTTTTGTTTCTGATTATCTGGCAGAGATCCTTCGGATGCTTCGGGGTATACAATTTGGATTCATGATCGAAAAATACTTTCAACTCGGAGATTCTCTGAACCAGAGAGATATCATTGCGGTAAGAAAAACCGTTAGCGGATTGGCGAAACTGGTCTATCCCGACGGTATCATCAGCAAAAATGATATGGAAGAATTACTGAATATCGCTATAGAAATGCGCCAGCGAATAAAATACCGATTACACCGATTAAATCCGGATGAATTTAAGGATTATCAATTGACTTACACTGAGATTGGCACAGATACCGATATTGACATATGATCTTTGCTGCAAATGTTACAGCGGGAAAAATACGATTCTCATATTTACATCATTATGATAAAAGAACCGCCGGTGAAAACGGAATACAAGTATATATAATATCCCAATAACAGGTATTTTCTTCCGTATTTCACGAAGCATTTATGATTATTTTATTAGGGAAACGCTGATTAAAGGAAAGAAGAGACAAAAAAGCCGTCTTAAATTATA
>DAIMGK010000059.1:0-25173 GCA_036723985.1 Flexilinea sp. | reverse complement strand
TTATTTATATGAAAATGCAATTATTCGATATTGAGTGTTCGAAAAATGGTTATTAATCAGCGTTTCCTTAAAAATCGCCCCCTCCCCGGGGACTGTACCCGAAGGGGACTGTACCCATGGACACGTACTCTCCCGGGATTGCGCCCAAGGGTACATTGCACGGGTGGGTATCTCTGGGGAATGTCTTCGGAGGATACACATCCCGGGATTGCGCCCAAGGGTACAGTCCCCGGGGGGATACTGGAACGGATATGAATTTTACGCAAGAACAGAAAGCCCTGATCAATGCCGCGCCTGCCGAACGGATATGGCTTACCGGGAAAGCCGGCTGCGGAAAGACCTCTGCCGCTGCCGGAAGGGTGCTCAGCCTGCTTGAAAACGCAGAAACCTGGCCCCAGGTTCTGGTATTCACGCCCGGGAGAAACTACAGCACGCCGTACCGGGATCTGGTCTCAAAAGACGGGCTCCGCCCTGCGGTCATAAGCTATAACAGCTTTGTCCAGAACAGTCTGAGGCTCTTCTGGCCGCTGATCGCCGGAAATACGGAATTCGGAAGAAGAAAGAATTATCCGATGTTCCTGACGATCGAGGCAGCCCAGATCATTATGGCTCGCCTCATCGAACCGAAGCTGGATGCCGGCTATTTCAGCGGATTGACCGCTTCCCGCAGCCGGGTCTTCAATCAGGTCATGCTTGCCCTGCATAAATGCGCGGCGGCGATGATCCCCTTCGAATCATATGCCGATATCATGAAAGAAAGCTGGGGCGGAGACGGTGCTTTGCTTCCGGTTTTCGATCAGACACAGGAATGCGGAAAGCTGTTTCGTGATACCTGTCTGCGGAATAACCTGCTGGATTATTCCCTGCAGCTGGAAGTCTTCAACCGGCATCTGCTGCCTCATCCTGTCTTCAGGGATTGGATGAGCGGCCAGAAGTTCCATCTGGTTTTCGATAACATTGAAGAGGAAGTTCCTTCCGCCCATCATTTTGTCCGCGAGCTTTCAGACAGCTTTTCCTCGATGCTTCTGATCTCCGATACGAATGGGGGATACCGGGGATTTCTGGGAGCCGATCCTGTTTCGGCGGAACAGCTGCGGGACCTGTGCGGCGTATCGGCAGAACTCGATTATTCATTTGTCAGCAGTGATCCGGTACAGGCGATGGAACAGGTGATCGCGGACCCGAAACTGGGCAGCAGCGAATTGCCGGACAGCCCCCGCTCCGCGTTCAGCTTTGCTTCCGGACATCATTATCCGGAAATGATCAAAAAAGCCGTCAATGATGTGGCGGGCCTGATCCGTCTGCAGGGAGTCGCGCCGAAGAATATCGTGATCCTCGCGCCGCTGGTTTCCGATGTGCTTTATACGGAAATGGAGCGGGGCCTGCGCGAGCAGGGGATCAAAGTCTATCTGCACCGTCCCTCCCGTCCTCTCCTGAACGAACCGGTGACCCGCAGCCTGCTGACCCTGTGCCAGCTGGTGATGCCGATCCCGGGTACACAGGTCCGGATGCTGGATATCGTTCAGATGGCCCAGTGTTTTATCGAAGGACTGGATCCGATGAGGGGACAGCTGATCGTAGGCGGTATGTTCCGGGAAAGGAAACGGGATGATCCGGACCCCATCGAGTATGATATCAGGCCTTTCAGTTCCCTCTCGGAAGAAAAACAAAAGAGGATCCCGGAATTCATCGCGGTAAGATTTGAAATATTGCGCAAATGGATCGAGTCGGAGCGGAAAAACAAAGCACTGTCTCCGGAACGGATCGTCTCCGAGTTTTTCCGGGATGTCCTTGTCCGGGAGGGTTTTCTCACAGATCAGGAGACCAATCTCGGGGTCAGCAAGGTTGTGGATTCGATGATGAAATACCGGGATGTGCTGGATTATCTCGGGTCCGGAGCGGGTCACGGGGATTTCAAACCGGGCTGGGAAGATTATTTCAGGCTGGTGGGGCTTGGGATGGTCAATGCCAAGTATTATGAAGAGCTTTATGCCCAGCCTGACGACTCCGTCCTGATCTCTCTGACTTCCGCTTTCCTTTCCATGAACCGGTTCGCTGACTACCAGATCTGGCTGAATGTCGGTGCCCCCCGCTGGTGGGAACGTTTTTACGGTGAATTGACAAACGACGCCGTCCTCAGCCGGAACTGGATAGCGGATAAAAAATGGGATGTTCTGACTGCGTCGGCTTATAATGACGCCCATATGACAAGGCAGGTCCGGGGTTTGCTCTGTCGCTGCGGGAAACAGGTGAAGGCATATGCCAGTGAATTGAGCGAAACAGGGATGGAACAGAAATCGAAGCTGCTGATCCAATTTTCCTCACTTGCCCGCCGCTTTAAGTTCGATAAACCGACCGATCCGGCTCCTGATATCGAGTTTATTCCGGAACTGCGCGAAGATGAACCGGTTTATCCGGGTGTCAGTGATGAACCGCCGATCCAAAAACAGCTCCTGGATTCCGGTGTGATCACCGGCTGGGATATGGAAGGAGCTGACTGATGGCATTTTCACTTCGTAAGGGTCAGCGGGAAGTTATGGACTATACCGGCGGGACGCTGGGGATCTCAGCTGTTCCCGGCAGCGGGAAAACTTTTATCCTTTCAGCTCTCGCCGCGAAACTGGTGGAAAGCATTCTTCAGGATCAGAATGGCACGGGCGAACCGGACCGGGAGGTCCTGATCGTGACCTTTTCCAATGCCGCGGCGATGAATTTCTCCGCAAGGATCGCGGCTTTTCTGGCAGAAAAGGGGCTGCTGCCCGGGATCGGATACAAGGTTTGCACGCTGCACAGTATGGCGCTGGAGATCATCCGGGGCAATACAGCCCAGCTGGGGATCGAAAACGATTTTACCGTACTGGACGAAGCGGGTTCGGATGCGATCCTTCAGCGGGCAGTGGAACTGTGGCTGGACGCGGATCAGCGTGAAACTTTTGACCGCATGATCAACCCGTCTCTGCGTCCGGAAAAGCAGGATGAATGTTACCGCGACCGGTGGAAGGATGATGTACTGGGGATCGTCCGCAATGTGATCTCTCAGGCGAAGGACTACCATATCACGCCGGAAGAACTGCGGAAAGACCTGGAAAGCGTGCCGGATCCCTTCGCGAGATCGGGACTTGAAATGGTTTGCGATATCTACGGATTCTATCAGACACAGCTGCGGAATTATCCCGCGATGGATTTCGCGGATCTGATGTTTTACGCTTACCGGCTGCTTTCCACAGATCCCGGGTATCTGGCTCATTTACAGCATCGCTGGCCTTATATCCTTGAGGATGAGGCACAGGACAGCTCCCGGATCCAGGAGGAAGTGCTGCGGATGCTGACGGCAAAGAACGGGAACTGGGTCCGTGTCGGTGATCCGAACCAGGCGATCAATGAGACCTTCACAACGGCAAACCCTGTTTATCTGAAGAATTTTATTCTGGAAGCCGATCAGGATATTCAGATGAATGCCGCGGGCAGGTCACAGCGGAGCATTCTCGCGCAGGCGAACCGTCTGGTCAGGTATATTACGGAAGCCCATCAGAATCCGAAATGCCGGGACGGACTTTTTCAGAGATACATTCTGCCTGTCCGTCCGGATGACGGGCAGGGAAATCCTCCCGATCTGCCCGAAAAAGTTTTTTATGACCCGCAGCTGTACAGTACCCGGGATGAGATCGATGTCATCAGCCGGCTGGCGGTGAAGCATGCCCGGGAACATCCGAATGAAACGATCGCGATCCTTACCCCCAGCAACGATTACGGGAAGGAATTTGTTAACCGCCTGAGCGATTTCCCCATCGAGGTCGTCGAAGTGCTGAGAAGCACGCAGAAAGCCCGGGCATCCGCGGATGTGCTGGCGGCAGTGCTGGACTGGCTGTCCCGTCCGTTGAATCAGAAATCATGCCTGGCTCTTTTCAAAATGCTTTTCAGCGAGCGGGAAAAAGGGGAGTTCTACCTTACGGACACAGATCAGGCCCGGGCTGCTGCTGTACTGGAACATTTCGAACACCCGGAGGACTTCTTCTATCCGCTGTCCGATGATGATACCCTGAACCTTCCCGGCATCTGGGAAGAGGACGAGATCCTGATCCAGACGCTTTTCCGTTTCCGCTACTTCTTGTGCAGGTGGCTGGACGCGCGTTTCCTGCCTGTCGATCAGCTGCTTCTGCTGATTGGTCAGGACCTGTTCAATACGTCGGAGGATTTATGCTGTGTCGGTCAGATCGGGAGCATCCTGATGCAGACCGTCCGGATGGATCCCGAATTGAATCTGAGTGCCATGGCCGGTGAAGTGCGGAAGATCGCCGCGAACGCCAGCCTGTATGCCGGATTGCGGGGAAGTGATTCACAGTTCGATCCGAATGACTATCCGGGCAGGATCGTAGTCACGACATATCACCGCGCGAAGGGTCTGGAATGGGATCAGGTCTTTCTGACCAGCTGCAATTCCTATGATTTTCCGGACGGGATCGAATCACAGTATGCCAACCGGCGCTATAAACCGAGATATATCCGGGAAAATCTGGATCTGCAGGCGGAACTGCTCCATGCCCTCCGCTGTGTGTCCGTTGACCGGGATCTCCGTTACCGCAGAGGGGATGGCAGCCGTGAAGCCTGGCTTGACAGCGTAAAAGAGCGGCTGCGGCTGCTCTATGTGGGGATCACCCGCGCGAAGCGGGGCTTGTATTTCTCCTTCAACAGCGGAAGATATAATAATGTGACGGAATGCAGCGCGGTGAAGGTATTGCGCCAGATGGAAGAAAACCGGAGATCTCAGGGATAAATGGATATGCGGATCATTACACAAACCCAAATTCACAGCTTTGAACGCTGCCGGCGCCTGTATTATCTGAAATATGTCCGGGAGCTTGCCTGGCCTGTCAGCAGGGCTGTTCCTTCAGAAATAACACGGGGAACCGATTTTCATCTGCTGGTCCGCCAGCTGCTGCTCGGCGTTCCGCGGGAAGCTCTGGCGCTTCCGGAGGATAACGGGACCATGGAAAGATGGATCGATAATTTCCTTCGTGAAAAGCCGCTGCGGAACCGCGGAAAGATCATGGCTGAAAAAGAGGTCTCCGCCTTATATGCCGGGACCCTGTGGCTTGGAAAATATGACGTCCTGGCCGTTGACGGGGATCAGCTGACGATCTTTGACTGGAAGACCACATCCCGCCGTGCGGAAGTCGCCGCGTACCTGAGATCTCCCCAGACCCGGCTTTACCGTTTTCTGGCGAAACGCCTGGGCGCCCGGCTGACCGGAAAGGACGGGATCCCGGCAGAGAATATTGAGATGATCTACTGGTTCCCCGAACATCCGGAGCGGCAGATCTGCCTGCCCTATTCCGAAGAGGCATATCAGGAGGACCTGACCTGGCTTGATCTGAAAGCCCGTGAATTGAGTATGCCGGATGAAAAGGATTATCCGTATCCTGCTGATAAAAGCAAATGCGCTGATTGTGATTACTGTACATACTGCTTTCCTGTATCGGCGGATGACGGGGACAGCGCTTATGAGGAAACAGAGCCTGCCGATTCCGATTATATCTTTCAGGAGGAGTTCAATTTTGACGATATGAACTTTGATACCGAACAGGAAGAGATCAATTTCTGATTTCATGTATGGTGAGTCAAAAAAAGAACGCGGATCCATAAACGGGGATCTGAAGGCTTCCAGCTGCTGAAAGGAATTACGGTGAGCTGTGACTGTGAGGAAAAAACAGGCGGTTTGTAATGCGCTGAGGATTATGTCAAATTTTATTAACCTGTAGTACAATAAATTTATCGTTTTCACAGATATCTGTTTGAATGGATAAGCCTGGTACAAATTTTTACTAAAGTGTGTCCTATGGAAAAGATCAGAGTTGGTATTCCGTATTATGATGAAGCAAGGTTGGGAACGGTCACATCAGATCCGGGTAATGTAAATATCGCAAACCTTATTTCAGAGCCGCTTCTTCGCCTGTATGACGGGAAAGTCTGGTCTGCACTTGCCCACAGCTGGCAGGTCTTTGAGCGCGGACGCCGTTGGTTATTCTATCTGTCTCCCAATACACTGTTCAGCGACAGTACGCCCTGTACCATGATCGATGTTATGGAAGCTATTGATCACGTGCGGGAGGAACCGGATGAATTCGGCCGGCCAAGCCAATATAGTGATTATCTGAAAGACTTCGAGTTTTCGATCCTGAACCGTTACGCGCTTCAGGCTGTCTGCCGCAAACCCAGCGGGGATCTGGCGGAGATCCTCAGCGCTATCCCCATTTTGAAAAAAAACCGGTTCGATAAGAGGATCGTGGGAACCGGAAATTATAAATATGCCAGTTATTGGGCAAACCGTTCTGTCCGGCTTACAAAGCTTTCCGGACTGAAACATCTTTCCGCATACAACCAGATTACTTTCTTACTTATTCCCGATGCCCGGGAACGCCTGGAAGCACTGCGGAAAGGAGATATCCATATCGCTTCGGAATTGGAATCCGTCGCCGAACAGGAAAAGAATGATGGCAATGAATGGTGGACCTGTAAGACCAATCAATCCGTCATGGGTATGCTGAACGCGTTTCAGCCGCCGTTTAACCAGCCGGTCGCCCGCAGGGCAGTCAACCTGGCAGTTGACGTTGATCGGATGATCAGGGAGATCATGGGCGGATATGCCTTCCCCGCGGCAACGATCGTCAGCCCCTATCACTGCGGTTATAACAACGTTCTCGAGCCGATCCCGTATGATCCGCCTCTTGCCAGAAAGCTGTTTTCGCAGGTCGATATCGACCATGAGCTGGTCATAACCGCAGCAGACGGGTTCCCGCCCCGGGCTTTTGATATCGCGGATATGATCGCTGAGCAATTGATGGATGTGGGTGTAAAAGTCCGGGTGGAGAAATATTCGGATGTGAATGAATATTACAATATGACAGCCGATGGCAATCCGGGTGATATTATGCTGATGTGGACGCATAAAAACAGCACCTACCGTTTCCTCCATGACGCGATCTCATCCGGTGTAAAAGGCCCGTTCTGGAAAGGGGTGGTAGACGATACCCTCCAGACCCTGATCGACGAGGCGAACGTGGAATGCGATATTACCGAGAGGGAAAGAAAATATTCGCGGGTGGTGACTTACCTTAATAAAAACCCGCAGTGGCTGTATCTCTATCACCCTGTCACCGCTTATGCCCGTACGCAGGGCGTGGATGATGTGGAAACACTTCATACCGGAGAATTCCGTTTTCCCGGAGCATGGTAACAGGGTTCAGCGTGTAAGGATCTCAGAAAGCTGAAGGATCGCTGAGCCGGGGTCAGGATATATCTCTGATAAGTGTTCCCAGTGTATGGATCGCGGGTTTGATTTTGGTTGTAAAACACGCGGCATTCATCCGCAGGCAGCTGGCGTATGTGTTGTGAATGGAAAACATCTGTCCGGGCGCAAGAGATAACCCTTTATTTCGTGCGGCATGGTACAGTTTGACCGCATCGGTCTTTGACGGGAGGCTGACCCATAAAAAGAACCCTCCCATCGGTTGGCTGATGACTGTCTCTTCGGGAAAAACTTCGCGAATGCTTTCCCTCATTTGCATGGTCTTTTGAAAATACGCCTTTCTTGCCTTTCGAAGCTGCCGTTCATAACTGCCCGTTTCAAGAAAGGCGGCAATCGCTTCCTGCAGTAAGGGAGATGTACTCAGGTTCAGTGCATGCTTGAACTGGATGACCTGTTTTTTGAATTTTCCCGGAACGATCCAGCCGATCCGGTAGGAAGGGGCCAATACCTTTGAAAAAGAGGAACAGTATAAGACCAGTCCTTTTTTATCATGGGCTTTGATGGTTCCCGGACGGATCCTGCCGAAATAAAGATCTCCAGTCGAATCATCTTCGATCAGCGGGACATTGTATTTCTCGGTTATTTTCGCCAGGGCCTTTTTATTTTCTTCCGGGATGATCCCGCCTATCGGATTGTTGCAGTTTGAATTTACAAAGATCGCTTTGATCGGATTTTGCTCCAACGCTGTTTTTAATACGTCGAGATCGATCCCTGTACGGGCATCCGCAGGTATTTCTATTGCTCTCAGCCCGAGTTCCTGCATGATCTGCAGAACGCCGAAATAGCAGGGCGATTCCACTGCAACCAGGTCGCCCGGATTGCAAACCACAGATAAGGCGGTGAAAATTGCTTCATTGCAGCCAGATGTGACAATGATGTCATCAGCCTGAACCGGTGTATTCGAAACAAACATGAGTTTTGCTATCTGGACACGAAGATTTGCCGTTCCTTCAGCGTTTCCTGTGATGTGGAGCGGAACATCACCGTTTTGCAGCAGTTTGACGGTGATACGGCTCAGCTGTGAAAGAGGAAGCAGATCCTGAGCCGGAACGCCGGATCCCAGCGGGATCAATGATTCATCGCTGGAATCAAGCAGGACCAGTCTTGTCATGTCGGGCATTTCCACGTGACGTGGACTTGTCAGTTCGATTTGTTGTTGAAAAACCTCGGTTTCCTGTCTTCCGATAACAACGTATCCGGATTGCGGTCTGGAAACTATGTATCCGCTTCGGATCAGATACTGATAGGATTTCAATACCGTCATAATACTGATACCGCGGGATTCACTCATGTGGCGTATTGACGGGAGCTTATCACCGGATTTGTAAACGTCTGACTCAATGTTTTCGATAATTTCATTCGCTAATTGTATATAAAGCGGTTCTGACTTTTCAGCTTTTTTTCTTTGGGTTTTTGTCATACTTTTGTTCCTGTCTATAACAGTTTAATTATAAATGACGATTCTGTGATCATTCGGAAATATCTGTATACATATAATTCGAGTGACAGACGGCTGCAGATACAAGAACAGACATCTCATTTTCTCAGTATTATCGGCAGCGGATATGACGGTCCTGTATTTTGATCAGGGCTTAATTCAGGGAGGATTCGTATTTATCGGTTTTCCTGAATAAAGTAAAACTGTAATACTGTCTGTCTTTCCATCTTTTTTCATGGTTTATATCAAAAAAGGAATTTCAGCGGTTATAATTAATGGCAAATATTATTATTAACTGATTTATAACAAAGTCACAAATTTTATTTCACCTAAACAGACAGAAATTGAGGGGCTATGTCAAAAGAATACTATAAGGCAGTTCGATGCACCCGCGGACGGGAATGGATATTCAGGGTCAGTACCGGACAGGATGTCTTTGAAGCATTTCAGAAATTCGCAATGGATAATCATGTGGAATTTGCGAGGATCCATACTGCTTTTATGGGAGGTTTTGAACCTGCCCGTATGCTTGTCTGGGCCCCGGATACAACAGATCCGGAAAATTGGCATCATGAATCTCCGATGGAAGTACAGAATCTTACCATGCTGCTGAGCATGGGCGGTTTGATCCATATTCGTAAAGGTGATAATGGCGAACGGGAACCTTTTCCGGCGATCCATTATATCGTCGGTGCGGCATGGAATGCCCCGATTTGCGGCGGTCACCTGGTACCGGGAACCATTGCGAAAGGAAATCTGGAATGTTTTATTACTGAGATTCTTGACATTGAAACTTACCTTGATGATGATGTCAATGCAAGTGCACCGGAAACATGGTATTTCAATACCAAAGGTGAATCCTGAACCGGGATCTGATACAGAGGTTTTATGCAGACAGAGAAAAAAGTAATTGTCGATGGCGGTGGAATGCCCTTTTCCAAAGTTGTGCGGAAGGGTTCGACGGTTTATATTTCCGGAATGGTAGGACGGAATGACGCGGATGGGTCGATTCCATTTACCGCCTCAGACCAGACAGCGGTTCTGATGGACAAGATCCGGGCATTGCTCGGAGCCGTAAATGCAACCTGGGATAACGCACTGAAAGTTACAATTTTCGTAACGGATATGCGTTATTTTGCGGAAGTGAATACCGTTTATAAAACTTATTTTTCAGAGGGGCAAATGCCTGCCCGCTCCTGCGTGGCGGTAACAGCATTGCCGGATGCGGATGCGAAAGTTGAAATGGAAGTAATCGCGGAGGTCCCGAATGAATAAACGCCGTGTTTTGATCCTTGATGCGTTTACTGACCGGCCTTTTCTTGGAAATCCCTGTGGTGTGGTTCCGGATGCCGAAGGACTCAGCGATGACGAAATGCAGAAAATTGCCCGTGAACTGAATTTGCCCGAAACCAGTTTTGTCCTGAAATCGGATAAGGCGGATTTTCGTGTCCGATATTTTACGCCAAGGTACGAGCTTGGATTTGCCGGCCATCCGACCATCGCTACTTCATATATGCTGGCCCTTGAAGGCATGACAGCATTGGATAAGGCTGTAAACACTATTCAGCTGGAATTTAATATCGGTGTTTTGCCTGTGGATCTGCTGGCTGAAAACGGGTCGCCAAAGTCTGCTGTGATGACGCAGTCAGCGCCTGGATACGGCGATAAAGTGGAAGCGAATGAACTGGCTGCCTGTTTTAAGAATATTGATGGATCTGACTTCGCTGACGGTATATCTCCGCAGGTGGTCGGTACCGGTACAAAGTTTTTGATCGCTTCCCTCAAGAGTCTGGATAAACTGGCACACCTTGAAATGAACAGGGAAAAATTGTGCGAAGTAGTGGATCGGGTCGGAGTCAGTGCTGCTTATGTTTTTACGCCTTATGGATTTGAAAAAGAAACGGGTATGCATGGACGCCTGCGTGATCCGCGCGGCACTTTTGAAGATCCCTTTACGGGTGCGGCGGTTGGTGCTGCAGGTGCTTATATGGTCAGCTATGGTTTGACGGGTCAGGAAGAAATAAAGGTGGAGCAGGGTAATTTTGTCGATCGTCCGGGGCACGGGACATTGTACATTCACAAAAATGGATGCAGCATTACATCGGTTAAACTCGGCGGCTGTGCAGTAAAGGTCTCCGACGGATATATGTTGTTGGACTAATAATTGAACAGGATGCATTTATGAGAAGAAAGAATCGTGTTGAATCGTTGTTGAGCGGAAACAGTGAGTTTGACGCTTTTATCACAAAGTCCCCTTCGGATATTGCTTATCTGATCGGAATTACATTCCCTTTTCCGGAACAGTCTGTTTTCTCAGCTGCTCTGGTCGCCTGCAGAAATAACAAAATCTATACGCTGATCATTCCGGTGGAATGGGAATGTGTGCTCAAAAATTTCACCTGGAAAGGAAATACCAAAAGCTACAGCATTAATGACGGCTCCCCCGATAAGGCATTCCGTGACGCTCTGAAATCTACTGCGGAAGGTATGGGAATTGATCACATGAAGGTCGCAATCGATTTTTCGAGCTGGACGGTCGGGGAGATCAAATTTGTTAAAGAGAATCTTCCTGACATGAAAATCGTAAACCTGGATCAGACACTTCGGAAGATCCGGGAAATAAAAAGTCCCGAAGAAATTGAGAATATCCAAACCGCTGCTCATATTGCGGACCGCGGGATCATCGGAGCTCTGAATCACGTGGAAGGAACGATCGGCAATGTCGAGTATACTCTCGCGGAGTTTTTGGAACGAGTCCGTGTTCATGCGATCGAATTCGGTGCGAACAGTATCGGCCACTTGAATCTTTCTCAGGGAAGTGCGGGACATTCCTGGTATACGCCGATCGATGATTTATCTCTGGTCAGGGATGGCCATACGATTCGTGTCGATTATTCCGTCGCTTATAATGGATGCTGGACCTGCTGCAGCCGTATGTTTTTTACGGGAAAGCCGGATTATAAAGTCGTCAACGCATATGCGGAAAATATGCTTCTGAAAGATTTTGCGGTTTCGATTCTGAAACCGGGGATCCGTGTAACGGAATTCTGTGATGCTGTTCGTTTGAAGGCAGAGGAGGAAGACATCGAATTAATGAATGACGAAGGTCTCGGACATGGTGTCGGCATGTCTGAAAATGAGATGCCTTTCCTGACTGCTGATAATGATGAAGTCCTGCGGGAAGGAATGGTTATCGCGCTGGATGTAAAAACGATTGGCAGTAAGAATGAAATGATACATTCGGTAGATATTTATGAATTAACGCAAAATGGAAATCGAAAGCTCAGCGATTTCCGCGATTGGGACAGTTTATATCTGATCAATGGCGTACGCTCGACGCACTAAGGCAGGGGATGATGTCAGCAAAAAATAATGTAAATAAAATCAGCAAATTTATCCAGGCGAATCCTGAAATTGATGGGATCGTGATCACGGATCCTGCGAATCTTGCATATGCGACGGGTTTGAATTTTCAGGGGTTATCAAGCCTCCGCAACCTTTGTGTGATCGCTTTTTTCAGTGACCAGAAACGATTTCTGGCATGTCCGAAAATTCTTGCTGCTTCTTATCAGGCAGTGGGCTGGCATGACAGTATCATTACATATTCGGACTGCTCTGATACGGAAACTGCGGCAGTCAACATTTCGGCAGCTTTTATTACGGAACTGTTCGAAGGGAATAAGGCATCTCTGGGCTATATCGGGGATCGGATGACACAATCGCTGTTTGAGAAGATCACGGTTCGCCTTCAGGATTTCTCGTTTAATGATATTACGGAGGGCTTTGGAAGACTGCGTCAGATCAAGAGTTCCTTTGAACGCCGGACATTGGAAACAGCGGCTGCATTTACGGATCATGGGATCGCGGGAGCGGTACACCATGTATCCCGTAACGGAGCAAAGAGCGAAAAATACCTGACGGAGGATATCCGTGTCCATACACTTGAACGTGGTTTGCCGGTAAACGGTTACCGGGCGGTTTCGCAGGCTGTATCGGAAGATAATGCGGCTGTGCTATGGCCGAATGCTCCTTACTACGCGGTAGGTCGGGATGGGAATTTCTTCGAAGGAAAATTCATCCGTCTTGAAATGTGCGGAATGCTGAATGGATATTGGTCTAACGACTCACGCATGATGGTCAAAGGTGACATGAATTCCAGTCAGAGATTCTTCTCTGAAAAAATGTCCGAATTGCGGAAATTCGCTTGTGAACAGATCCGCCCGGGTGTGGCAGCAAAGGATATATATGAGGCGATCAGAATGAAGGCGATCGAGATGGGTATCCATATGGCGTCTGAGTTCGGTTTTGGACACGGCATCGGTGTCGCTCCGATGGAACCACCTTATATCTCCGCATCAGATGATACGGTGTTGGAAAAGAATATGGTTTTGGTTCTTTCTCTGGCAGCCCGCTATACAGTCGGTGTCGGGGAATTATATATCACAAAGGATACACTGATGGTAATGGAGAACGGATGTAAGATCGTCGGATGGTATGAAAACTGGAATTATCCATACACTGCGGCTTATACATTCTGAGAATTATAGAGTTAGAAAAGCGGGGATTTACTCCCCGTTTTTTTTTATGGGGAGAATAGCATAAGACAGCATTTGCGAAACCGAAAAATTGAAAATATTATGGATCGATTACAGCGGTATTGATGCAGCTCCTTCCCTTTATCAGTTTTTCTGTGATAAGGTACATATTGTTCTGAATGAAGGCGTTACCGATCATATGTCCTGCTGGATTTTGGCTGTTCTATTGAATACGATATTCGGCATGGCAGACGAAAAAGCAGTTATAAAGCCGTGACGTTTGATGGAACTTTTTGTCAGCCTGACAATAGTCACATATTATTCATGACATTGAACGGGTTAACGTCATAAAAACTGTACTAACACGAAAAAAAATCTTTTGAGATAATTAGAGAACCACTGATTCTCAAAGAAACATCCATATCCCTCTAACCGGGGTGACAGTGGATGTGGGAAAACTTCAGCCGGTGTGGATCATCTTGTTCCGTGCCATATGAAGAAATCAATCACGCGGCAAGATCAAAATGAGTTCTTACAGTAGGGAAGAGGACCTAAATGAAAAAATTAATGACTGGTAATGAGGCGCTGGCCCGGGGATGCTATGAAGCCGGCGTAAAGGTCGCTACCGGATATCCCGGAACTCCGAGTTCTGAGATTCTGGAAAACATGGTTCAGTATAAGGACGTGATCTATTCTGAATGGAGTACCAATGAAAAAGCGGCTACAGAAGCAGCGATCGGTGCGGCTTATGCGGGACGCCGTTCAATTACAACCATGAAACAGGTTGGTATGAATGTAGCTGCGGATGCGTTTTTCTTCTCGGCTTATACCGGTATGCGCGCCGGTTTTCTTCTTGTGGTCGCGGATGATGCCGGTATGTTCAGCTCTCAGAACGAACAGGACAACCGTCATTATGCTCCTTTTGCAAAAATGCCGATGGTGGAACCGGCAGACAGCCAGGAAGCCAAGGATTTCGTAAAGATCGCGTTGGAACTATCCGAAGAATGGGATGTTCCTGTTCTGTACCGTACCTGCATGCGTGTGGCGCATTCCGCTTCTCCGGTAGAATTGGGGGAACGGGTCTGGGATGATGAAAAACTCCCCGACAAATGGGTGCGCGACCAGGAAAAATATGTATGTTCTGCCATGTGGGCGAAAAAGAAACGCCCGTGGATCGAAGAGCGTATGATCAATCAACTGGTTGATGTTTCCAATAAGATCTCCATCAACCGTCTGGAATGGGGCGACCGCAAACTCGGCATCATTGCCTCCGGTCCGGTTTATCACTATGCCCGTGAGATCTTCCCGGATGCCACCTTCCTGAAACTGGGTATGACCTATCCGCTTCCGGAAGCCCTGATCCGGGAAATGGCTGCCGGCGTCGAAAAAGTTGTCGTGATCGAAGAACTCGATCCTTTCATCGAACAGCAGGTCAAGGCTATGGGTATTGACTGTATCGGCAAAGACATCTTCTGCCGATACGGTGAACTGCTGACCCATGACATCGAACTTGCCTGCGCAAAAGCCGGATTGCTGGACTGGTCAAAGGTCGCCGAACAGCGTGATGTCACACCGAAAAATCTCCCCGGCCGGTCTCCATGCCTCTGCCCGGGATGTCCGCACCGTTCCACATTCTTCAATCTCGCGAAGATGAAAGATCTGATCATTGTCTCGGATATCGGCTGCTATAACCTCGGGGCGCTGGCTCCCTTCCATGCTACTGACTTTATGGGGTCTATGGGCGCGGGCTTCGGTGTCGCGCATGGTTTTGAGATCGCGGACCAGCTGAAGACCGGCCAGAAGATCATCGGTATAGTCGGTGATTCGACTTTCTATCATAACGGTGTCACGCCGCTGCTGAATATGGTCCATAATGGTTCAAATATTACGTTGATGGTTCTGGATAACAGCACGACAGCCATGACCGGACGTCAGGATCATCCGGGTGTTCCGCTCACACTGATGGGCAAACCGGTAAAACCGATCGATATGGAGGCATTTGTCCGCTCCATGGGGATCGATGATGTCGTAAAGGTTGACGCATTCGATGTCAAGGCTGTGGATAAAACCATCCGGGATGCCCTGAATCGGGAATGTCTTTCTTTTGTTATCGTTCAGGGTCCCTGCTTCCAGATAAGCCGCAAGGCAAAACCTGCGCCTGTCGTCGATATCAATAAATGCAACGGCTGCGGCACCTGCTTCAAACTCGGCTGTTCCGCGATTGCCCGGACAAATATTGTTGATGAAAAGACCGGATTCAAGAAATCTTCTGTTGACCCGGTCCTGTGTGTCGGTTGTACAATGTGCGAACAGATCTGCCCGCGTCATGCTATCGGTCCGAAGGCTGACTGAGTGAAAGGAACGAAAGATGGAAACTATTAATTTTTTGATCACCGGTGTCGGCGGGCAGGGTACTGTTCTCGCCAGTGAAATTATGGCGGCTGTTGGTTTGGCTGCGGGTTTCGATGTCAAGAAATCGGACCTGCTCGGGCTCTCTGTCCGCGGCGGGGCTGTTCTGGGACATGTACGCTGGGGGAAACCGGTTTATTCACCGATCGTTCCGGAAGGCCGCGTCGATTATCTGATCGCGTTCGAAGAGCTCGAAGCACTGCGTCATCTGGGCCAGGTGAAATCCACCGGCACGATCCTCATGAACACGCAGAAGATCTTTCCCGTTTCTGTTTCGGCGGGGGAGGCAGTTTATCCGACTGATGAAGAGATCGATGAAGCCCTCTCAAGGACCTCAGAACATGTTTATAAGGTGCCGGCAATTGATCTCTCACTGGAAATTGGCAATTCCAAATGTTTAAATATCGTCCTTCTGGGAGCGGTATCCGCTCTGTTTGATGATATTGATCCTGAAATATGGGAAGGTGTTTTGAAAGAGCGGGTGAAGCCGAAGTTTGTGGAACTGAATCTGAACGCTTTCCACGCCGGCAGAAACTGGATGAAAGGAAATATGTAATGCGTATATTTGTGATCAATCCGAATTCTTCCGTACATGTTACGGATCATGTCCGCGAGACACTGATGAAGATCAAACGGCCGGATACGGAGCTGTTTGTTACCTGTCCGGAGCATGGCCCGATCTCCATCGAATCAGCCTACGATGAAGCCCTTGCGGCGTATCACATCCTTCCATTGGTTCAGAAAGCCAACGATGAAGGTTATGATGCTGTGATCCTGGCCTGTTTTTCTGATCCGGGACTGGATGCGGCAAAAGAAATCTCGAAGATCCCGGTGATCGGTATTGAAGAATCCACGCTGCATATGGCAGCCATGCTCGGACATAAATTCTCGATCATGACCGGAATGCGGCGGCGCGTTCCCACCCGTGACTGCCACTGCCGGGAACGCGGGGTATCGGATTTTTACGCCTCTTCTCCCGCGCTGGAAATGAGTGTGGTGGAAATGGATGCGGACGCGGCGAAGGCGAAAGCCCGGATCATTGAAAAAGCCCGGGTGGCGGTGGAAAAAGACGGCGCGGAAGTCATTATTCTCGGATGTGCCGGATTGGCAGGCTATTCTGAAGATATCGAAAAAGAACTGGGAGTTGTCGTCCTGGATCCGTCTTCGGTGGCATTGAAGGTCGCTGAAGCCATGGTCGATCTTGGCCTGCATCACAGCAAAGCCGGACGCTTCTCCTATCCTCCGAAGAAGGAAATCAAATAAAGCATTCAGAAGGAGCCCCTGAAGACAGTTCGCTCAGACTGGAGAAGATCCTGCGGAGAACGCTTTTGAGTCTCCTGCCGTAAAAAATGATGATCCGAAAGGTTAAAAAATGATCAATCTTACCCGTGGAAATCCCCCAACTGATGTATTCCCGACCGAGGAACTGATCGCGGCCGGTACCGCTAATCTCCGTGAAGACGGAAAGCGCGTTCTTCAGTATCTGCACGCCCCCGGCTATCCGCCGTTGCTTGAACTGCTGGCACAGAAGCATGGTGTTGAAACCGATCAGGTGATTTTGGGCAACAGCTCTCTGGAACTGCTGATGTTTACGACTATGACGGAAGTGAAACCGGGCGGAACGATCTTCCTGGAGTCACCTTCCTATGACCGTGCCAACACGCTTGCCAAACGCAGCGGCGCGAATGTCGTGAGCGTTCCGGTTGAAACGGACGGTGTAGACCTGAACAAATTTGAGGAAGCGCTGAAGAAGACCCGCCCGGATCTGTTTTACATCATTGCCGATTTCCAGAACCCGATGGGGATCACGACCAGCGCCGCGAAACGAGAACAGCTCGCCAAATGGGCAAGGGAATATGATTTTCTCATTATTGAGGATTCTCCCTATCGTGAGCTGCGGTACTTCGGCGAACCTGTTCCGCAGATCAATTCATTCGCGCCGGAACATGTATTGACGACATCTTCTTTCTCCAAGACGCTGGCTCCGGGGCTGCGCATGGGATATGCCTACGGTCCGAAGGAAGTGATCAAGCGCCTGACCCGGTATGAAGTGGATACATACATCGGTACGGTAACGCCGACACAGGGCATGGTTTACGAATATCTGAAGACCGGCAGATTTGAGGGCAACCTTGAAAAACTGCGCAATTACTACCGGCCGCGTCTGGAAGCAATGCTGGAAGTTGTCCAGGAAAATGTTCCGAATGCCGTTTTCCCGAGACCGGAAGGCGGTTATTTCGTGGGTGTTACACTTCCGGAAGGCAACACCATGGAAGAACTGCTGCCGAAGGCGACGGCTGCGGGTTACAAGCTGACCGATGGCCGCGGATATTATCTGGATCCCGCGGACGGTGAGCGCTTCCTGCGTCTGCCGTTCCCCGCGATGACGCCGGAAGAGATCCGCCGCGATGTCCCGGGCCTGTTTGACCTGATCAAAAAATAAAACGTAAGCAACACCGGAAAGACTGCCAATGAGGATCGTTTGGTTCTCATTGGCAGAAAATGCAGTCTATTGCAAAGGAAATCTCTCAATGTCTTATCAATTTAAAGATCTTTCACCCATGCTTGAACCAAAAAGCATCGCTGTGCTTGGCGCATCCGAACGTCACGGCAGTGCCGGGCGGCTGGTTCTGGAAAACCTGCATTTCCTTGGCTATCAGGGCGAGATCTACGCGATCAATCCGAAAAATGAGACAGTGCTGGGGCATAAATGTTACAAGAGCCTCGAAGAAGTCGGGATGCCTATCGATATGGCGGCGATCCTGATCGGCGCGAAAAATGTGATGCCGACACTGCAGACCATGAAGAAACTGGGGATACCCGCCTGCTGGGTGCTGGCTTCCGGCTTTTCGGAATCCGGTGAAGATGGGAAAAAGCTTCAGCAGGATGTTACCGATTACGCGAAAGCCAATGACCTGCTGGTGCTTGGACCCAACTGCATCGGTGTCGCCAATCTTCCCGGGCATTCGGCAACATACAGCGTGGCGATCAACCCGAAGATCCGGGCGGGAAATATATCCGTGGTGATGCAGAGCGGCGCCATACTGATGGGCCTTGCCAATTCCGCGCGCTGTGGCTTCCGCTATCTTGTCTCCGCGGGAAATCAGGCGGTACTGGAAACCTCGGACTTTATCGGTTATCTCGCGCAGGATCCGGGGACGAAGGTGATCTGCACCTTTGTGGAAGGGATCAAGGACGCTCCGAAATTCATCGCCGCGGTGAGGGCAGCTTACGATGCGGGCAAACCGGTCATCATGCTGAAGGTCGGCCGCTCGGAAGCCGCGCAGCGGGCGGTGCAGGCGCATACCGGATCACTGGCAGGATCTGATAACGTGCTGAACGCGGTGTTGAAGCGGGAAGGGGTGATCCGGGTCAACTCACTGGATGAGCTGGTGGAAACGGCTGAGCTCTTCTCTGCCTGTCCGCTGCCGAAGAATGACGGGATCGGGCTGCTGAGCCTTTCCGGCGGGCAGATCGGCCTGGTGGGAGATATCTCACAGGGCATGGGACTGAATTTCCCAAAATTCTCACAGGAAGCGGTTGACGACCTGATGAAGGTCCTGCCGGATTTCTGTACACCGGCAAATCCGCTGGATGCATGGGGAACCGGGGATCTGGAAAAAATGTATCCGGGCTGTGTGGATGTGGTTTCCCGTCAGGATAATATCGGCATAATCGCGATGTCCCGCGATACCCCTCTGGGTGTGGCGGACCGTGAAGTGGAACAGTCCATGCGGATCGCGGAAGCCGCGGTAAAGGTCAGAGAGACCACGGATAAAGGTGTCTTCCTTTTCTCCAATTTCTCCGGCAGCTTTGATCCGTCTGTCGAGAAGTATCTGCGGGAACACAATGTCCCTTATCTGCAGGGAACCCAGGAGGCTTTGTCCGCGGTGCAGGCTCTTGAAGCCTATGCCAAAAAACGCGCGAAACCGGTTTGTGCCGAAGCACGGAATCCGGTTTCGGATGAGGTCCGTTCGGAATGGAAAAAGCGCTTTGCCGCTCTGGATCATCCGCTGACTGAGACGGAAAGCCGGGAACTGCTTGCGGCATACGGTATCCGCGGCCCCATCGAGAAGACGGCAGCAAACGCGGAGGAAGCGGTGAAAGTCTGCGGTGAGATCGGCTATCCGGTGGTCATGAAGATCCTTTCTCCCGACATTAAGCATAAGACGGAGTGCGGCGGTGTGCGCGTAGGACTTAAGAGCGACGCGGAGGCAAAAGAAGCCTTCGCGGAGATCATGCGCAATGCAGCCGCCTATGACCCGAAAGCCCGTCTGGACGGTGTGATCATTCAGGAGATGATCCCCTCGACCGCGGTGGAAGTTCTGCTCGGTGTGATCCGGGATCTGTCTTTCGGTCCCGTGATCGTGTTCGGTGCCGGCGGGATCCTGGTGGAGCTGATGAAAGATTCTGTCCTGGGTCTGGCACCGCTGAACAAAGATGAAGCCCTGGAGATGATCCACGGGACGAAAATCGTGAAAATGCTTAAGGGATTCCGCGGCAGTCCGGAAACGGATATTGACGCGCTTGCGGATGCACTGGTCAATTTGTCGTTCCTTGCCTCCGATTTCGCGGAGGAGATCACGGCTTTGGACATCAATCCGCTGATGGTCCTGCCGAAAGGGAAAGGTGTGTGCGCGGCAGATGCCCTGATAGAAGCAAAACACTGAACCGCGGGCAGGCACAGCTTATCGCTGGTGTCTCCGCAGCATGGGGAATATAATGAAGCAGTATTCAAACATAACCTTCTTTTATTATGATGACTTTGCCGCCGCGGAAAACTTTTATGAGAACATTTTCCATCTGGAGCTGGTCCAGGATCAGGGCGGCTGCAAACTGTACCGGCAGGGGAAATGTTATTTCGGCATTGTGGACGGCTCCCACGGCACACTGAAGCCGCAGCCGAAAAATGCCTGTATGCTGACCATCATCGTGGATGATGTTATGGAATGGTATGAGTATCTGACCTCGAAAGGGGTTGAGGTCATGAGCGGCCCGAATCACACAGAGTTTTTAGACAGTGTCTTTTATGTCGATCCGGGCGGTTATATTGTGGAGACCCAAACTTTCAGGGACCCAGCGGTCCAGAAAGCATTTCAGGAATAAGGAGTATATATTATGTTGGAAGTAAGACAAGAAGATCTTCCGATCTGGCAGCGCGACGCTGTAAAAGATACCGATTTTCACTGCTGTGAAGCCCGCCGCGGCCGCGAATTCATCGTCCGTATGAATACCGGCGCCGATCCCGTGAAGGCTATCGCCGCGTTCGCGGACGCGAACAATATCCGCTTCGGGAAGGTCCATGCCACGTTCATGGGCGGTTTCCAGCCCTGCCGTTACTATGTCTGGATCCCGGATCACACCGATCCGACCAACTGGCATCTGGAAGGCGAAGCCCAGTGCGATAACCTGACCATGCTGGCAGCGATCGGCGGCATGATCGGACAGCGGTCCACCAAGGACGGCGGTGAAGAGACCTTTGTCGCCATGCACTTTGTCGCCGGCGGCGCCTGGGATACCGGTACGATCTCTGGCCATCTGATCGAAGGCACAAAGGTGAAGGGCTGCATGCAGGTCTTTGTGACCGAGCTGCTGGATATCGATGTACTGAAACCGGTGGATGTTTTCGGGGAAGAATACACGCTTCCGGAAAACTTCTATCAGAACATTGCCAAATAATAATGTGTTGCCGGGGGACGGATCCCAAAGGGAACTGTCCCCCGCTTTTTTTTTCTCAGATACTATACACGTTGACGAAGGTCCAGGGGGCGCGGTCGATCGTGGAGAAGAAATTCTTCCGAACGATCTGCGCCACTTCTTTTTGCAGCTGTTCTTCGGATTTTGTATGCTGGACCTTAGCGCAGTATTCGATGATCTGCCGTTTGATCTGCTCTTCGGCCAGGATCAGGTCGTCCTCATTGGTGACGCCGGAAAACACAAACTGCGGTTCCTTGATCAATCCTTCCGTTTTCTTATCCAGCAGCAGCGTGACGATCACGATCCCGCTTTCGGAGAGGTTTTCACGCTGACGGACGACGTCGGGTGTGACGTCACCCACACCCTTTCCATCCACGAAAACAAAGGGCGCCGGGACTTTTTCGCCGGGCTTGTATACACCGTCTGTGAAAGAGAGCGTCTGTCCGTCCTCCACAACGATGATATTGGATTCCGGAATGCCGACAGCCTGTCCGACCCTGGCCTGTGCCATCAGGTGGCGCAGTTCCCCGTGGACCGGGATCAGGTATTTTGGCCGGACCAGGTTCATCAGCAGCTTCATCTCCTCCTGGCAGGCATGTCCAGAAACATGCACGGAGAGGATCGAATTGATGATAACATTCGCGCCCTGCCGGTACAGCCGGTTGATGACTGCCGAAATATTTTCCTCATTCCCGGGGATCGGTGAGGAGGACAGAACGATGGTATCCCCTTTTTTGATGCTGAAGGCATTATAGCGTCCCTGGGAAAGCCGCCCCAGAATGGAGGTGGCCTCTCCCTGTGACCCGGTACAAAGGATCAGCACTTCTTTATCCGGCAGGCTCAGCGCCTGTTCCAGCGGGATCACGTTTTCTTCCGGCAGGTCGATATGTCCCAGTTTCCGGGCAAGGTTGACGTTGTCCACCATGCTCGTCCCGACGATGCAGATCTTGCGGTCATGGCGGAGGGCGATGGTCGACACCTGCTGCAGGCGGGAGATCAGCGATGCAAAGCTGGAAATGATGATACGGCCTTTCGCGGTGGAAAAAACTTCCTCGAAGCTGCGGTTGATATCCATTTCGGAGGGAGTGTTTCCCGACCGTTCCGCGTTGGTGGAATCGCTGAGGAGCGCCAGGACACCCCGGTTGCCGAGATCCGCCAGTTTAGCGAAATCGCTGGGCCAGTGATCAATAGGCGTCTGGTCAAACTTATAATCGCCGCTCATGACGAACAGACCCGCGGGTGTGCCGATAGCGACGCCGACATTATCCGGAATGGAGTGCGACATGTGGAACAGTTCGATGCGGAACGGGCCCACATCGAAGCAGTCGCCTGCCTGTTTGATGATCATTTTTGTACGGGAAAGGCGTCCGCCCTTTGCCAGCTTCACTTCGGTCAGCTCCGCGGTAAGGGGTAAGGTATAGATCGGAACATTTTCCAGTATGTCAAACAGGTAGGGAACGCCTCCGATATGGTCTTCATGTCCGTGAGTCAGTACAACGCCTTCCACGCGATCGCTTTTTCCGTTTAAAAACTGTAAATCGGGGATGATATAATCAACCCCGATCATGTTATTATCCGGAAAAAGGATCCCGCAGTCAACGATCAAATACCGGTCCTGATATTCGAAAACTGTCATGTTGCGGCCGAATTCTCCCAGGCCGCCCAGTGGGATGATCTTGATCGTATTTTCGTTTGTTGTATTATTCATTATCTCTCAATTTTCTGAACAGCTCGGTTTGCCTGGGTGTAAGGCTGCGGGGGAGTGAAACGCGGATCCGGGCGTAGAGGTCGCCGCGGGCTCCATTCTGGTTCAATTTCGGCATTCCTTTCCCGGCGAGGCGGATCATCTGATCCGGCTGTGTTCCGGCGGGGATCTTCAGCGCGTAATCTCCATCCTTGGAATGGACGATAGCTTCGCCGCCCAGGACGGCCGTATAGAGGTCGACCGGGACATCCACGTAGAGATTATCGTCGATCCGCTCATACGCACCTTCCTTATTCGGAACGCTGACGTTCAGGATCAGGTCTGTCATGATGCCGTTCGAATTGAACGCCCTGGACAGGCGCACCTTCGTCCCGTCTTTCACCCCTGCGGGGATGTTTGCCTCGATTTTCTGGTCACCCAGCGAGACCTGCCGTTTGCAGCCATGAAAAGCTTCGTCCAGAGAGATCTGAGCTGTCACTTCCTGAGCTTTCGGCTTCTTCGGCTGTTCGGAATTGAAGCCGGTGCTGAATTCCACGGTGCTGCCGGTGGGACGGCCGTAACGCCGTGCCCGGGTATGGCTGCCCATTCCGCCGAAGATCTGTGAGAAGAAATCGGAAAAATCACCGAAATCCGCGGTCGTATAGGTCGTCTGACCGCCGCCGCGCGGACTGCCGGAGAACCATTCGCTCCAGTTATAATTCGCGCTGTTTCCGCCGTTCTGTTCCCATTGTTTGTATGAAGAGCCCAGCTGATCGTAGCGGGCACGTTTTTCTTTGTCTTTTAGTACTTCGTAAGCTTCGTTGATGGCTTTAAATTTTTCTTCCGCGTCTTTATTACCCTGATTCTGATCCGGATGGTATTGCTTTGCCAGTTTCCGGTAAGCTGATTTAATTTCATCTTCTGTAGCTGTCTTTGAAACGCCTAAGGTCTGATAATAATCCTGATATTCCATAACTGCCTTCTTTCATGCGACGGTGCATAACAATATAATTATAAACAGTCTTTTTGCTGCCTATTATATTCTACAGGATTTTTATTAGAATGATATTTGAATTTGGAACGAATTTTTATAGAAGTCAGGATCCAATAGTAAAGGTTTTTCGGCAGGGTCAGCCGATCAGCTCTTCAGGCATGGGGGGCATGTACTTCGTATGCACGAAAGAGTAACGGTTTCCGGTCACAAACCGTTCGACGTAATAGACTTCGTCATCGGTGAGATTGCGTCCGAGGGCCTTTTTTACTTTCGCTTTGCCGTCACTTAATTCATCTGTATTCCCGAGAATCTCACCGATCTCAGCGGCACCGTCCATTTTCTCCAGAAATTCCTCTTTCCGAATCGGGTCTTCATGGGAAGGAACGAACCATTCCGCGTCGAAGGTTTCAAGACGTTTCAGCAGCAGTTTCAGATCGCCCAGCCGGATGGATCCGCCGCCGGTATAGATATCTTCCCGATAACAATCACCGAGAAACAGGATCCGGTCTCCGGGAATAAAGGCGACTGTGGAATCTTCGCTGTGGGGTCCGCCGACATGATGCAGTTCGATCCCGACGTCATCCAGACGGATATTGATCCGGGAGTCAAAAGAGATATCTGTCGAAGTCACTTTAAAGGAGTGGCGCATGGGGACTTCTTTCCGGATGTATTCGGCGAAAGCGGGGATCTCAAGACCCGCGGCGACGCGGGAATTCAGGGCGCTGTCGGACCAGTCCCAGTGCTGCATGTTGATCAGGCGTTCGTTGGTGAGGGAATTCGCGAGGGATTTGGCGGGAGAACTGGACATTCCGAAGACGTGGTCCCAATGCCAGTTGGTGACCATGGTGTAGGACGGGTCGGGCATTCCCTGCGCACGGATATAACCGTACATATCAGAGATATGTTCGGGAGAATTCCCGGTGTCGATGACCATGCTTGAAGTACCGCCGCAGACATAACCCAATGCCGGGCGGTAATGATCATCTTCTCTGGGCATATACCAGACGTGTTTCGAAATCTGAACTAACATTCCATCTCACCTATCTTGATTTTAGCTTATTCGAATTAAAAATGCAATTATTATCAATATTTTTCCATTTTTTTGTGTAG
>DAIMGK010000058.1:0-25322 GCA_036723985.1 Flexilinea sp. | reverse complement strand
GTGATCGTCCTGGCGGTCATGGATAAAAACAGCGGAAAATCCGGCACCACATATGCTGATATTGCCAAAGCCCTTTCCTCCGATTACGCGTACCTGTATTATGTTGACCTTACGGATGACCAGTTCGTTGAATATACTTCCAATGCGAAACTGGGCGAACTCGCAGTCGAACGGCACGGCACAGACTTTTTCAGACAGAGCCGCTTGGATTCCGGCAGTGTCTTATACGGTGAAGACGCGGACGTATTCACTGAAGCATTTACGAAAGAGAATATTCTGAACATCATTGATGAACAGGGATCATTTGTCCTGACCTATCGTCAGTTTGTCAATAATGTCCCGACATACATGAATCTGAAAGCTGTGCGAATGCAGAACAACAGCAACTATCTGATCATTGGTGTGAACAATATCGATGCGCAAATGAAGCAGAAAGAAGCGATGAACCGGATGCAGCGGGAGCAGATCACCTATCAGCGCATTGCGGCATTGTCCGGTGAATATATCTGCATCTACATCGTTGACCCGGAGACCGATCATTATTCTGAGTATGGCGCAAGAAAAGGTTATGAAACCCTTGGCCTTGCCCGGGAAGGTGAAGATTTCTTTAACACAGCCCGGAAAAATGCGGACAATACGATCTGTCCGGATGACCTTGATAAATTCATGGAGCATTTCACGAAAGAAGAGGTCATGAGGGATATTGACCAGAACGGGATCTATGGACTGCAATACCGTTTGATTATCGATGGAAAAGCACGCTGGGTCAATTTGAAAGCTGCCGTCGTTATGGAAAAGGAAGGACCCCGGATCATTGTCGGCATCAACGATATTGATGCACGGCTCCGGCGGGACAGCAGAAAAGAACAGAGTTTAGCTGAACTTGCCGGAAAACTGCTGAAAAATAATCAGTCGCCGAACCAATAGGAAACACTGCATCTTTCACAGTACAGCGGACAGAAAGCATCCCTTTTCCAGCTGCATACCGAAGAAAAAAGGACCCGGCTCCGGCCGGGTCCTTTTCAGATCTTGGTTCATCTGAACGGGATAGAAATGCTCCGTTCTTAAGCGCCTTTGCCAAGATATGCGGCTTTGATGCCGGGATCGTTCAAAAGTTCGTGTCCGGTTCCCTGCATCCCGAGCATACCGGTTTCCAGAACAAACGCATAATCGGCAACGCGCAGTGCGGCATTGGCGTTCTGTTCCACCAGCAGGATGGTGATCCCTTCATCATGCAATGTCTGGATGATCTCGAAGATACTCTTGATCACCAGAGGGGCAAGGCCCAGGGAAGGTTCATCCATCATAAGCAGTTTCGGGCGCATCATCAGCGCACGTCCCACAGCAAGCATCTGCTGCTCACCGCCGGAAAGTGTTCCCGCCAGCTGCCAGGACCGTTCTTTCAGCCGCGGAAACAGCTGGTATACATGTTCGATATCAGCGGAAATATCATCTTTTCGCAGGTAGGCGCCGATGCGGAGATTTTCCAGCGTCGTAAGATTCGGGAAAACACGGCGTCCTTCCGGGACCATACAGATACCCTGCGCGACGATCTGCTGCGGCTGCTGGCCTGAGATGACATTGCCGTCATAGGTGATCGTGCCGGATTTCACCGGGACAAGACCGGAGATAGCACGCAGTGTCGTGGATTTTCCCGCACCGTTGGCTCCGATCAAAGTGACGATCTGTCCTTTTTCGACTTCAAAGGAAATCCCTTTCAGAGCCTCGATGCCGCCATAATTGACTTTCAGATCCATAACTTTCAGCAGGCTCATAATTCCTCCCCTCCTCCGAGATAGGCATCGATAACAGCCTGATTATTCTGAATTTCCTCAGGCACACCCTCAGCGATCTGCTTCCCGAATTCAATCACATAAATACGGTCGGAAATTTTCATGACCAGATTCATATGATGCTCGATAATGAATACCGTCAGGTCAAACTCTTTGCGGATCCGTCTAATGAATTCACCCAGTTCATCCGTTTCCTGCGGATTCATGCCCGCGGCCGGTTCGTCCAGCAGCAGCAGTTTCGGTTTGGTCGCCAGCGCACGTACGATTTCCAGCAGACGCTGTTTGCCATACGGCAGTGAGACAGCCATTTCATCCCGCAGGTCATAAAGATCGACCTGTTTGAGCAGTGCGTCGGTGTCTTCCCGCATCCGCCGTTCCTCCGCGGCATTCAGCCGGAAGGTCGCGGAAAAGAGATTGCTTGTCCTGCGCAGGTGATGGGCAGTCAGCACATTCTCAAAAACCGTCATGGATGAGAAAAGCCGGATGTTCTGGAAAGTACGGGCGATCCCGCGGCTGGTCACCTGGTCCGGACGAAATCCGGTGATGTTTTCACCCAGGAGCGTGACCCGTCCGGCGGTAGGTAAATAAACTCCGGTGACGGCATTGAAAGCTGTCGTTTTTCCGGCACCGTTCGGACCGATCAGGGCGACGATCTCACCTTTGTTGACATCCATGCTGAAATCGTCCACGGCAACGACGCCGCCGAATTGCATGGTCAGATGTTCAATATGAAGAACGTTGTCATTCATTTTGTGGTACCTCCCGCGGTCTTTTTCTTCCGGAACAGGTCAGGCAATTCCCGCGTGCCCATGATCCCCTGACGGAAGAAGAGCACGACGATCATGATGATAAAGGAAAATACAACAAGGCGGAAACCGTTGCGCAGCAGCGGGACTTCATGACCGTTGATGACCTGTTTCTGGTCCAGAAAACGCAGCCACCATTCGGAGCAGGCCACAAACAGGAAAGAAGAAAGGCAGCTTCCCGTGACGGACCCGAGTCCGCCGATAACAACGATCAGCAGGATCTCATACGTCATGGCAGTCGTGAAGCTCTTCGCCTGGACGGTGGTCTGATACATGGCCAGCATCGCCCCGCCGACGCCCGCGAAAAAGGATGATACACAGAAAGCCATTTGTTTGTGGCTCGCCAGGTAGATGCCCATTGCTTCCGCGGCGATCTCGTCATCTTTGATCGCCCGCAGCGCCCGTCCGTAAGTGGAATTGATCAGCAGCAGGATGATCCCGATACATATGCCGGCAATGATCATCGGTACGAGTGTTGAAAGATATACCACCACATCCCCGTTGGCATTGCGGATATTGAAATCATTGAACGTCGGGAACAGCCGGAGCATATTGGAACCGTTGGTCACGGGGCCAAGCTTATCCCACTGGAAAAGCGTCCTGATGATCTCCGCGAACCCGAGCGTCGCGATAGCAAGATAGTCGCTCTTCAGCCGCAGCACCGGGAGGCCGATAAGAAATGCACACAATGCGGCAGCCAGCCCGGCCAGTATCATGGCAGCAAAGATCGGAAGCGTAAACTGGATCAGCCCGCCGTTATAGTACTGGTAGACGATGGGCCGCTGTTCCACCGGAATTGTGAAAATAGAGAAAATATAGGCGCCGATCAGCATGAAGCCGGCCTGTCCCAGCGAGAAAATGCCGGTAAAGCCGTTCAGCAGATTCATGGAAACAGCCACCAGTGCATAGGTCGCCCCTTTCTTCAGTACAGTGAAGAGCATGGAGGTGGGAGCGATCACCTGTTCGGCGATGAATACCGCGATATAAATGGCAATAATAATTACAATGCTGATGATCTGAGCAAGGTCGAGTTTCTTTTTCATAGTCCGCACCTCATACCTTGTCAATAGATTTTTCGCCGAAAAGGCCTGTCGGCTTGACCGCAAGGATCACGATCAGCAGCGCAAAAGTAAAAGCGTCCGAGAAGATCGCAAGCCCGGCCGGTCTGGAAATGAGTCCGGCTTTGAAGAGAATAATATCAAGCCCTTTGATGATATTCTCAGCGATACCGATGATGAAGGCACCGACAACTGCACCGGGGACACTCCCGATCCCGCCGAAAACAGCCGCAACGAAAGCTTTGAGACCGGGCATCGCGCCGCTGGTCTGGATCACCGTGGTGTAGTTTGTAAAGTAGAGCATGGAGCCCACACCCGCAAGGAATGACCCAATCACAAAAGTAACGGAAATAACACCGTTAATATTGATACCCATCAGCTGGCTGGTTTCAAAATCCTTGGAGACAGCCCGCATGGCCATACCGACTTTGGTATGGTTGATCAGCTGCACAAGGGCAAAGACCAGCGCGATGGTGAGGATCGGCGTAACCACGGTAACGACTTTTGTAGTGGCGCTGCCGATGGAAATGGAATTGGAAATAAAAGGAATCGTGGGATAGATCTGGTTCAGACCGCCGGTGATATACAGAACAAGGTTCTGCAGCGTGTAACTTACACCGATGGCGGAGATCATGATGCTCATGCGGGGTGCGGTGCGCAGCGGTTTATACGCGATGCGTTCAATGGCAAACCCGATGACGGCAGTGATCAAAAGATCCAGAATGATACAGATCGGCAGCGGCAGACCGCTGGCTGCCATGTACACCATCACGATACCGGCGACCATGAATACGTCACCGTGCGCGAAGTTGATCAGCCGCAGAATACCGTAGACCATGGTATAACCGATGGCGATCAATGCATATTGCCCGCCCACGGAAATTCCGGATAAAAGGTAGGGAAAGACTGTATTCCACACAGGAGAAGCTCTCCTTTCGTTTATTGAAAACGGCGGAGGCACAGGTTTTGGTCTCCGCCGTTTTGGTTTAATTATTCAATCTGAAGTTTTTATGAACAGGTTCGGAGGATTTTCAAATCCTCTGAAATCTGTCTCCCGCCATCTTAGTCAACAGTCTGTTCGGTAACGAAGGTCCAGTCACCGGAAGCGTTGTCGACTTTCTTCACGAAAGCGGAAGTGCGGATCGCATCACCGACCTCATCGAAGGCGATGGAGCCGGAAACACCGGTCAGAGTAACACCGGAAAGGACTTCCTTGACAGCTTTGGAATCGACGGAGCCGGCGGCTTTCAGGGCTTCCAGAGCGGTATAGTAGGTGTCATAACCCATGACGGAAACCGCAGCGATCATGTCGTTGCCGCCGTTGTTGGTCAGGTTTTCACTGTTGGAATTCAGCCACGCCTTGAAACCGTTATCGAAGTCAGCATTGGCGCCTTCCTGGTAGAAGGTGGTGACAGTCACGTCAACATTGGTGCCCTTCGCAGCATTGGCAACAACGTTGCTGTCGAGGGTATCGCCGCCGAGGATCGGGAATGTAACGCCCTGGCTGGCTGCCTGCTGGATGATCTGGGTGCTGTAGGCGATGGAGACCGGGCAGAAGAAGACTTCGGCACCGTACATGGTGGCATTGGTCAGGTAAGAGGTGAAGTCAGAGGTACCGGTCGGGAAGGAGTCCGGAATAACGGTACCGCCGAGATCTTCGAAAGCCTGCTTGAAGTAAGTGGCAAGGCCCTGGTCATAGTCGTTGCCGAGTTCCGCAAGGCTGTAGGCAGTTTTGGCGCCCAGTTCCTTGAACGCGTAGTTCGCGAGGACGGTACCCTGGAACGGATCCAGGAAGCAGATGCGGAAATAGTGATCATTCCCGGCTGTAACCTGCGGGTTGGTGCAGGAAGCGCCGATGGCGGGGATGTTCGCGTCAGCAAAGTACTGGCTGCCGGCAATGGAAACACCGGAACCGTAGGAGCCGAGGACGACGGAAACGCCGCTGGAAACCAGCTGCTGCGCGGCAGACGGGGCTTTGTCGGTGGAAGAACCGTTGTCAGCATAAACCAGCTGGACTTCATAGGTCTCGCCGCCGATCTCAACTGTCGGGGTTTCATAATTCGCATACTGCATACCAAGCATTTCCTGCTTGCCGCCTGCACCGCTGTCACCGGAAGCCGGTTCGAAAACGCCGATCTTTACAACGTTCTGAGCGGAAACAACGCCTGCAGCGAACAGACATACACACAGTGCGATCGATAATAGCGCAAAAAACTTTTTCATAAGAACAACCTCCTTTGGGTTTTTTAAATATGTCCGGCATTATAACACTAAAAAAAGAATCCGCAAGTTTGATACAAAAAAAATGTGCACACCATTTTTTGTTTTATAATTTTGTTTATGACAAAGCGTTTGTTTTATTTTCTGCTGTTGGTTTGTTTCTTCAGCCTGCCTGCAAGTATCTCAGGACAGAGCGCTGAAGCCTTGATCAGCGAGGTCAACGCGCTGCGGGCCTCTTACGGGCTGGAACCATATACCGTCGATCCGTCGTTGATGACAGCCGCTCAGGCTCACAGTGCATACCAGGCGTCGATCCATCAAACAACACACGAAAGGGCTGACGGCACCGGGATCCCTGCCCGCTCCGAAAACATCTGCGGCGGGATCGGTGTGAACGCTTCCTACTGTGTTAATAATATGTGGACGGATGAGCTTCACCGCTATACGATGATCGGTCTGGAAAACGGGACAGTGGGTGCGGGTCTTGCGGAATCCGAAGGAAATTATTATTACACGCTGCTGGTCAACAGCTCCGGAGGAGAGACCGGTCTGGCCAGTTTATCCACTATGTCCGAGCTGGAAAGGCCTATCGACCTTGATTCGAAACTGCTGCAAGCCGATCAAATTGTGACATGCACACCGGGCCCGGATGGATCGATCTACCATACGGTACGCACTAATGAAACGCTGGGAGCTATTGCGGAAAGTTATAACCGCACTGTTGAAGAGATCCAGGCGCTGAACGGTATGGAACCGGATAACTTCAATATTTTTATTGGCCAACGGCTCCTGATCGTTTATGTCGGCAATCCCGTGGAAGATACTGCCACACCGACAATAACGCCGCTTCCGGCTACAAATACTCCGCGGCCGACATCCACCGCTACCAATACTCCCATCCCGCTGCCGACAATGACACCTACACCGACAATGACGCCGACACCCGAACCGCTGATCCCTCATATCCGGTTTTTTGACACTCCCGGCGCGAAGAAGCTCGGTCTCGGTCTGGTCATTGGCTGTGGCCTGGGATTGCTCGTGACACTGTATTTCGGGTTTATAAGGAAAGAAGAATAAGTATTTCATAAAGACTGAATATCGGGTCAGGGGACAAGGATCGTGGACCAAGCGGCAAGTGGGGAGATTTTCATCACATAAAGATGACGGGGATGCTCCCATACATAAGAATGGATAATTACGTTACCGACTCGCGGTCAATTTGGTATTTGTGTGTGTTATTATGAATGTTCAAAATCCGGTAATGAATGAGAAGCTCAGTATTCGCCGTCATTTCAGCAAATCGAAATGGCGCGAAGTGTTTTCTTTTGTTATCCGTTATTCGTTTTTCTGTTTTCACTATTCATTTCCAACCATTCGATCGATTTTCTGTAAAGCTGTAATTTTTTTCTATATAATTCTCATCGCATTCGGATATTCCGCATCCGTATATGCTGATGCGATCGATCCGGATGAAATACGTCTTTCGATCATTGACACGCTGAATACCCTTCGTGTGAAATATGGCTGCGGGGAATTAAAGACAGATGAGCATCTGGCAGCGGCAGCACAGCACCAGGCGGAGTATCTGGCAAAGATCGAAAAGCTGGACAACGCGGGTCCCTCGGGTGAGTCTGTATATGACCGGGCACAGGACGCCGGATACGGGGGAGACAAATCCTTTACGGTAAAGGAAACAAATGCCAAAGTCTGGGTGGATACGGATGTGGATTATCTGATCGAAGAAGTCTGGAGGAAAAGCCAGGCTTCGGTCCGTGTGATCTTTGACCCGGCAGTCAGACAGATCGGCATCGGGATCGCGGATGCTTCGGATAAACACCGTTATTATGTGCTGATGGCTGCGGGACTGGATGACGGAACGGACGATTATTCCATGACTCGGCCTACCTATGATTACCGCACACCGAAACCGACCACGTCCGCGACACCAACGATGCAGCCGCTGCTCACCTCCACACCCAATCCTGACGGTGGGGTTTACCATGTTGTACAGAAAGGTGAAACTTTTTCCGAGATCGCCCTCGCGTACGGATTGGACTGGTATTCACTGTCAGTGCTTAACCATATAAAGCTCAGCGATACGACACCGGTCGTGATCATTGAAGGTCAGACACTGGTGATCGCGCCCACATATACGCTGACCCCCACACCGACTCCGACGAAAACGCCGCTTCCGCCTACCAGAACACCTCGTCCTACATATACGGCGGATCCAAACATCAGATCTTCTCAGCAGAACCCGGGAGACCGGCTCCCGAAACCGGATTTTAATGGGCTTCTGGAAAAGGCGCTTCCGTGGAAAAAAACAGTCGGGTGGATCCTGGTCGCGATCTGTGTTCCCGGCGTGATCCTGTCCCTGGGCCGCCGAAAATAAGGCATGCGATCCTGTGCCGATGGAGATGGCTGCTGGCTGTCGAAGGATGATAGCCTCGTCACCGGGAAAGTGCTTCCGATGAGCTGATCATGCAAATGACAATGACGGTTTCATCTTTCGAATAAAAAACTGTCCCCATCGGCGTGTTCCGGAAAGTTGCAAAACAAATATTCATATAAATGTGGGCTGCGGGCACAAACGGCAGCAAAGAGAGGAAAGATTCAATGAAATATAAAACACTTCTGTTTGATGTAGATGGGACCCTTCTGAATTTTGACGTATCCGCGGAAAAATCGCTGGAGCGGCTGTTCGCGGAGCGGAATTATCCTTTCGATGATGGAATCTTTCCTTTGTATACAAGGATCAATAACGGCCTGTGGGAACGTTACGAACGGGGTGAAATGCCCCGGGATCGGGTCCTGGTCGACCGTTTTACACTGATGTTCGAGGAACTGGGGATCGGCGAAAAAGGGGAAACCTTTGAGAATGATTTCCGGGTCCAGCTGGAGAAGAATCCCGTCTGGATGGAAGGTGCGGAACCGCTGCTGCAGTATCTGAAACCGAAATATGACCTGTATATCGTGACAAACGGTGTGGCATCCACCCAGCGTTCACGCCTGGCGGCGACCGGACTGGATACGTATGTCCGGGATGTATTTATATCTGATGTCATCGGTGCACAGAAACCGACGAAAGCCTTTTTCGATTACTGTTTCGATCACATCACGCCATGCCTTCCTTCGGAAATTCTGCTGATCGGGGATTCACTTTCCGCCGATATTCTCGGGGCAAACCGGGCCGGCATCGATTCCTGCTGGTTCAATCCCGCAGGGAAGAAGAACACAAGTCAGGCCGAGCCGACGATGGTGATCGCTAGGCTGGACGAGTTGTACGACATATTATAAAAATGAACAATGAATAATGGAGAATATATAATGGCGCTGTTTCGCGGCGGTCTGGCTATCGTTTGGCGGAATTCGTTGTTTGGAACCGAAATAATTAAAATAACAATGCGGTGAAGCGCTTTCCGCAGATATCCACTGTTCATTTCTTTAAGATTTTCCCGGTAAAACGAAAATCAAATTATTCTTATATGTAGATTCCTCATCACTCATGATTTTATCCTTTCCCCCGAAATTCGTGTTATACTATGTCACTGACTGGACCCGCGCCGGGAATAACTCGACGCGCGGAGACTGCCAAAAATATTTTTAGGAGCAATGTCATGGCTTTAACAAAAGAAGAAAAAGTGAATTTCGCCAATGAATTTGGCAAACACGAGGGCGACACCGGTTCTGCCGAAGTCCAAATCGCGATGTTGACCAAGCGCATCAAGGATCTGACCGATCACCTGCGCACTAACAAAAAAGATGAAGCATCCCGCCGCGGTATGTTCAAGATGGTTGGCCGCCGCCGTCGTCTGATGGCTTATCTGCGCCGAAACGATTACGCTTCTTACGTTGCGCTTTGCGAGAAACTCGGCCTCCGCGTCAAATAATTTCTTTTTTCTGGAACAAATGAGAGAGCAGAAAAAATTCTGCTCTCTCTCTTTGGAAAGTTTCTCTCAAACCTCACAGCCGGTCGGGCATTGAAAAGAGGAAAAGACGAGATATAGTCAGTAGTCAATAGTCATTAGTTCGTAGTTGGAAGATGTCAGTAAATGGTAATTTTCTAACACCTGCCAGGAAAAAATCTCCAATTTTTTTCAACCGGTGATTGACAACGAATAACCAGTGACTATTGACCAAAAATTAACTATCGTATTTCTTCTTTTCAGTCCCTGACCATGTGAGAGAATATGGGCCGAATGGTCGGCCCAGGACAGGATTTTATTTTTATGGAAATGCAGCCGAATGCAAAACAATTTATCACTGAAGTAGACGGTAAGACCGTGATTTTTGAAAGCGGTATGCTGGCCGGACAAGCCGGCGGCGCTGTCACTGTACGCGTGGGCGACTCAGTCGTTTTTTCCGCGGCAACTATGAGCGCCGAACCGAAAGAAGGTCAGGACTTTTTCCCGCTGACTGTTGAATATGAAGAACGTCTGTATGCAGGCGGCAGGATCCCGGGTTCTTTCTTCCGCCGGGAAGGCCGTCCGGCAGGAGATGTCATTCTGACATCCCGGCTGATCGACCGTCCGCTTCGCCCGCTTTTCTCACAGGATATCCGCAACGAAGTGCAGGTGATCCTGTACAGTTTATCTGCCGATTTCATTAATCCGCTGGATATCATTGCCATCAACGCGGCTTCCGCCTCCCTGATGATCTCTGATATTCCCTGGGATGGACCTGTCGGCGCTGTACGCGTTGGCCGTGTCAACGGCAAATTGGTGGCTAACCCCACTTATCAGGAAATGGATCAATCCGACCTGGACCTGCGTATCGCAGGGACAGAGGACGCGATCCTGATGGTGGAAGCCGGATCAAACGAGATCAGCGAAGCCGATATGGTTGAAGCCCTGATCTTCGGTCAGAAGGCGATCCAGCCTCTCGTTGCCATTCAGAAGGAAATGGCGGCCGCCATCGGCAAACCGAAGCGTGAAGTACCACGTTTCCTCTTAGATCAGGATGCTATTGAAGCGGTCGTTGAAAAGTACAGCCAGACAATGGATGATATGATGAGCGCTCCGCACACAAAGGCTGAACTCGCAGACAAGCTGAAGGAACTGAAATCCCAGGTCATCGCTGAATTTGCGGGTGATGACGACAGTAAGAAATCCGATTATGCGGAAGGATTTGAAGAAGCATATCGCCGTGTTGTCCGCAGCCGCATCCTGGACCGTCATCTGCGTCCCGATGGCCGCAGTCTGACGGAGATCCGCCCGATTTGGACAAAAGTAGACGTCATGCCCCGTCCGCACGGTACCGGTCTTTTCACCCGTGGCGAGACCCAGGTACTGACCTTCGCGACCCTCGGAACTCCGCGGGATGCACAGGAGATCGATACCCTCTCCCCGGTGGAAAACAAACGCTATATGCACCATTACAATTTCCCGCCGTTCTGCACCGGTGAATGCAAACGTGTCGGCGGTCAGAGCCGCCGTGAGATCGGTCACGGCGCCCTTGCGGAACGGGCTCTTGTCCCGGTCATTCCGTCTGAGGAAGAATTCCCCTACACCATTCGTCTGGTCTCCGAAGTTATGAGCTCCAATGGCTCTTCTTCAATGGGTTCCGTCTGCGGTTCCACACTGGCGCTGATGGATGCCGGTGTACCGATCAAGGCTCCCGTAACGGGCATTGCCATGGGACTGATCAAGGAAGGCGACAACTACGTGATTTTGACAGACATCCAGGGCGCGGAAGACCATCTCGGCGATATGGATTTCAAAGTCGCCGGTACCGAACAGGGCATCACAGCGCTGCAGATGGATATCAAGATCAAAGGTATCACTCCGCAGATCATGACCGAAGCGCTGGCACAGGCTCATGAGGCCCGCCAGTTCATCCTTGGTAAGATTCTTGAGGCTATCCCTGCGCCGCGTCCGGAACTGAAACCCCACGTTCCGCGCATCGTGACAGTCCAGATCCCGGTCGACAAGATCGGCGCGATCATCGGCCCGGGCGGGAAGAATATCCGTGCCTTGCAGGAAGATACAAATACGAAGATCGATGTGGAAGAAAGCGGCTTAATTTACATTTCCGCCACAAACGCGGCTGATTCCGATGCCGCCCGTGACCAGATCCTCGGTCTGGTCGAAACACCGATCCTCGGCAACATCTATACCGGTAAGGTCGTCCGTATCGCAGACTTCGGCGTCTTTGTTGAGATCCTGCCGAACGTTGACGGTATGGTCCACATCTCCCAGCTGGACACCGAACGTGTCAACAAGATCGAAGACGTGGTCAGTCTCGGCGATGAGTTGACAGTGATGGTGACCGGAATTGAGAACGGCAAGGTTCGCCTTTCCCGCCAGGCTGTTTTGGAAGGCTGGTCTTTGGAAGAAGCCCAGGCTGCCGACAGCAAAAAGGCTCCGTCCGGCGGCAGCAATAACCGCCGCTCCGGAGGAAATGACAACCGCGGCGGCAACCGCCGGAATAATAACAACCGCCGGTAAATACTGCGAAATAAGAAATTAAAAGAGCCTGTGCAAAGCAGGTTCTTTTTTATTAATATAGTGTTTCTCCCGATTCATGGAAGACAGTTTTTCGCTGGTTTGAATCTTTCCCTCAACAGCGGGTCGGAAGTTAAACTGATCAGCCTTACAGTGTGAGTCAGAAGAACCGTTACCGTTGATGCTATATTATCCCAACGCTACATCAAGGACCATCATCAGGACAAAACCAAGGGAAAAAGCAATTGTTCCGATATTGGAGTGTTTTCCCTCAGACATCTCCGGGATCAGCTCCTCCACGACTACATACATCATCGAACCGGCGGCGAAAGCAAGCAGATAAGGCAGTACCGGGACTACCGCTCCCGTGGCAAGGATCGTGAGTACCGATGCTATCGGTTCCACGATCCCGGAGAGAACGCCGTACAGGAAGGTCTTCTGTTTGGACATTCCCTCCGCCCGCAGCGGCATAGAGACGATGGCGCCTTCCGGAAAGTTCTGGATGGCGATCCCAAGCGCCAGTGCCAGCGCCGCAGCCTGACTGACACCCACTTCTCCGGAAAGCCACCCGGCATAGACGACTCCTACAGCCATGCCTTCGGGAATATTGTGAAGAGTCACCGCAAGGATCAGCTTCGTTGTCCGCTTCAGACCGCTGCTCGGTCCTTCCTCCTGATTGTCCATGTGCATATGCGGAGTGACCATATCCAGAATCAGCAGGAAGCCCATCCCGATCAGGAACCCGACAGCCGCCGGCAGGAAAGACAATTTCCCCATTTTCTCACTGCTGTCCAGTGCCGGCTGCAGCAGACTCCAGAACGAAGCCGCCACCATCACACCGGCGGCAAATCCGGTCAGAAGTTTTTGGATCTGTTCTGAAAGCTGATCTTTAAGGAAAAAAACCATCCCGGCGCCAAGGGCGGTACCAAAAAAGGGGATCAGTATTCCCCGTATGATCTCGATCGTCATATCTCACCTGTATTTTTCTTATGTTGGCAGACCTGAGCCACTTGTTCTGCCGGTCTTTAAAACGAACACACAAGATCCGGTTCGGCTCATTGCCATTCCTTGAGGAAAGGGATCAGTCGTTTTTGAAAAACCGATGCCAGAAGATAAGTTCTTCCCGTTCATCTTCCCGAAGGCTGATTCCTTCACGAGAGGCAGTTACCCGGAAAATCGTTTTCCAGGAGAAATCTTTATCCTGCCATGTACACCTATTAATAAAAAGATGTACTTCCCAATAATAATCATGCGGCATTCCGTCTCTGTCATCCGGGGTTGTCCGGCCTGTATCGAAAGTCCGGAAGGATCACCTCCGGTCATTTCATGCGGAGGAGCTTCATTGTAAGAGGATCGGGTTCCCCGCCGTAATATTTATCCAGGACCTGCTGAAAGACCGTACATTCAGGTTCCGCGGCGGCAAAGAGCGTCATGGATGAACGCAGTTTTTTAGCATCAATATCCCACGTCATCACATTTTCCGGGTCATTCTCCGGGAGAGCCAGCAGGGCTTCGGATATCTCGATCAGCCTGGCACGGAGCGTCGGTTCTGCCAGATAGGCTTTCGCCTCCGCGAGATCCTCTATGCCGTAAAGCTTTGCAGGTCCGCTGCTTCCAAGCGCTTTCAGCTGCGGGAATATGTACCAGATCCAATGGCTCTCTTTATGTCCGGAGCGGATCTCCGCCAGGGCACGTTCATAGTCCAATTCCTGTGCGTTCAAAAATTTTTTAAACATAATCTTGCCACCTTTCGCTTTGCTGGTAATGACGGGAAAAAACCGCCATGGTTCCGGACAGCGGCTGTATATTCTGCGGACATGGACCTGTCACCGCCGCAGGTTTTATATCGCTGCCTTATATTATATCTTACCCTGAACGGCAGAAAATTTTCCTTATCGTACCGTAACCGGCCACTGACAGGGATAGTATGCAGCAGTGCGGTCCGTGTGCTGTTCCCTGAAAATGATCATCGGTTAATTGCTGATTAATATACATTTTCCGGTCAGGAACAAATATAGTATGATTATAATGAAAAAAAATGTGGATTTCCAGTAGAAATATATCTTTACCTGGGACAGTCTCATTGAAGCGGGAGCCGTAAAGATCCCCCTTCCGGGATCCCGGTTTACAATTTTCCTGTCTAAAAAGGATCGGAGGCGTTATGACGAAATTGAAATACATCCTTTCAATAACAATTTTTTTATTTATGTTTTTTCTTCTGCCTGAAAAAGCTCATGCCTGTATATTGATGTACGTCGGCGGAAATATGACGGACGACGGTGCGAATCTGTTTATCCGCACGGAGGAAGTGTATGCTGATACAAACAAACTGTATTATGTATCTCCGGCACGTAAACACAGGAAAGGAAAGGTTTATCACGGCTGTTTTGGCTTTAAGTGGACATTTACTCATGACAGTTATCGTTATACCGCACGCCGTGATGACAATCTTTCAGGTGTATGCAAGAATTGCGGCGGCACACATGACCATACACCGTATGAAGAAGCCGGCACGAATGATCATGGTGTGACTGTGAGCGCCACCCAGTCTCTTGATCCGAACACCCGTATCGCGGAGACGGATCCCTTCACAGAAAACGGGATCGGGGAGGCGGATATCGCAACGATCCTGCTTTCAGAGGCATCCACTGCCCGTGAAGGCGTGGAACTTCTTCTGCGCATTTATGACACTGTCGGAGCCTCTGAAGAAGGCTCCGGCGTGATGATCTGCGACCAGAATGAGCAGTGGTACGTGGAGAATCTTTCCGGACATGAGTATCTGGCAGTCCGGCTGCCGGCGGGTGTGACCTTTATGCAGTTCAATGTTTCCGTGCTTGGTGAAATTGATCTGGATGATACGGATCATGTGATCGCATCGAAACACCTGATCAGTGTGGCAGAACAGGCAGGCACCTTTGTCGGGAACGCTGAAAAACATATTATCGATTTTCGCGCGTCTTACAATGATTATCTCGGGGAAACAACTGAAGAGGAGCTTAAACAGCTCGTTAAGGAGCGCCTTGCGGTGAGCCTGAATTATCTGACCGGCACGGATACCCGGACAGCCGAAAATGTTCTGCAAGACAATGAATATGTCATGACGAATGTCGGTGAGGACGGCAGTATTACCGCACTTCATAACCGTCTTGCGCTGCAGGAAAAAATGTCCCTGGAAGACGTACTGGCTGTATTCCGGATCTATCCCATAGCTTTCGAAGATAACGTTAACTCACACCTGTACCGCTTTTATCCGGCAAGGGAGCAGAAACTCGGTACTGTGGAGTGGAGCACAATGGATAATACACAGTACAATGTTTACATACCCTGCTATCCCATGCTGCTGACCGATACCTGGAAAGGATATAAAGTACCGCTTGCTGATGAGATTGTGTCAGAAGAGAAGCCCGAAACAGGTGATTATTATTATAAGGATGGATCGTATCATATTCTTCCTCCCGGTTGGGATAATTCTTATATCGGGACGCTCAGCGCGTTATCAGCTGTCATGACCAATGGTGAGCTTGACCCGGATCAAATCGAAAAGGGGGATAAGAAGCTCCGGCTGCTGCAGGAAGAGTTTATCGCCCGGTTCGCGGAATTGTCAAAACAGATCGAAGCAGAACCTTCGGATGAAGTGCGGGAACAGATCATGACACAGGCGGATATGGACATGGCATCACAGGTCCATGATCTTGCTCTGAATTTGTACAGATACTATACCGGTTTTTAAGCAACATTTGTCAGTGTCGGTTCAGAAACTGTAAACGGAGACGGTTCCTGCATCGCTTCAGGAACCGCCGCCTTCTGAAATGATACAAGAGGAGTAATTATTATGGAAAAATACCCTGATACCTATTTGCTTTATGAGTACATGAAGAAATTATCTTATACCGTCAGGATAAAGGTGACACTGAAAGATAACATCGACAGTACAAAACTGGAGACCGCCGCGCAGGAAGCAATTTCCCGGTTTCCGTATTTTTCGGTTCGTGTTGAACTGGGTGCGGACGGCAGCTATGTCCTGAAACATAATGATCATCCGCTTCCGGTGCTGCCGGAAAAAGATAAACGCCTTGTTCTGGGGTCTGATGAGGTATCGGGACATCTGTTCGCGATCACATGGCGGGATGATACGGTCTGGTTCAATTTCTCCCACAGCCCCTGCGGAGGGTTCGGGGCAATGTTCTGGATCAAAACTACGCTGTATCAGTATATGACCGCGAAATACGGCGCTGTCGCAGCTCCGGCGGATCTGAAAACTGTCGGATCACCGGTCGAAGAAGCGGAGCTGTTTTATCCGGATGCCGATAAGCTGCCTGAGGATGAACCGATCTCAAGATATACCGGCGGGAATAACAACGCGGGCATGGAGGTTTTCCTGAAATATTTTCTGAACCCGTTCCATAAGGATACGTACTATTATCAAATCGAAATACCTGCCAAAGATTTCATGGACCTTTCAAAAAAGCTTGACGCAAGCCCTAATTCACTTTTAGCGGCGCTGATGTTCAAGACGACCGCACGTCTTTTTGAACCGCAGCGGAAAAAGTTTCAAAAGAAAGGCCAGGGCCTCTCCGCGAAAATCGCGGATGATTACAGGAATGACATCGGCTGCCCCGGATCATACCGGGACTTCGTCAGATTCATTCATGTCGGTTATGATTGGGATATGGCGGATGAATCGATCGAGAAGCTGAATGCCCGGGCCAGAGGCGGTCTCATTCTGCAAAACCAGCCGGAACTGAGCTATGAATGTTTCCGCAGGTTATCGAAGGTTCATGAAGGGATCGACGCGCAGCCGGATCTGAAGAGCAAGAAAAAGTACGCGGCGCAGCACAGCACGTACAGATCCGATGTCCGGGATACTTACACCATCAGCTATGTGGGACAAATGGATTGGGGCGGAATGACGGAATACATTCGATCTGTGTATAGCCTGTCAGACGGAAATCTGATGCTTGAAGTCAACGCGCTTCCTGAAAAATTCTGTATCAGTTTCCAGCTGATCAACAAGGATCAAAAAGCCCTCGACATTTTTCGCAATGTGCTGGAGGAAACAGGTCTGCATTTCAGCATTTCGGAACGTATGACACGTTATCTTCCGGAGATAAAATTACCGAAGTAAGCGTCGATTTTTGATCAATATCACCGGGATGTTTCCGGCTTTTGTCCGGGAACGGTTACGCGCAGCGGAACTGCCACCTTCAAAAGGTTCTCTGTGACGGTTAGGGTTTTGCCTTCGTAACCATCCCCTTCTGAATAAATATAACAATGAGTCATCAAAAAAATGAAATGTAAAGCAGTACGATACGAAATTATTCTTTTCCTGATGTTTTTGTGCCTGACAGCAGTTTGCAGCGCGGCGGAAACCGCGGTTCAGACCGATTCATACATTTACCTGGAATATCCGCTGGAGAGAAATAATATTTCCCTTCATCTGGATTGCATTGAGGCGGAAGGCATGTGGCCGGAGAAAAGCATCCTGCTGATCCATGGCGTTACCTATTCTTCCCATGAATTTGATATCAACTATGAGGATTACAGCCTTGTCCGCTTCCTCGCACGGGAGGGTTATTCCGTATGGCGGCTGGATATCGCGGGATTCGGACAGTCCGGAGAGGTCGCGGACGGCTTTCTGCCGGATTCCGATTACGCGGCAGAGGACATCAACGCTGCGGTCGAAAGGATCGTTGAGATCACGGGACAGGAGAAGATCGATATTCTCGGATGGAGCTGGGGGACGGTAACGGTGAGCCGTTTCCTTGCCGATCATCCGGAACACGTAAACAAAGCCGTTTTGTACGCGCCCATCCTCAGCGGTGTCGGAGACTATGAGGTTAAGGAACCGTTTCATCACAACACGTGGGAGCACGCGGCGGATGATTTTCAGCGGACGGAGAACGGCGCTTTTGATTATGATATTACGGATCCGCTCGTTATTGAATTGTTTTGCTCAGGTTCCTGGCACTATGACAGAGAGTTCAGCCCAAACGGCGGACGCCGGGACATTTGTGTTGACGGATCGCGGCATCTGATCGATCTGACACGGATCCAGGCGCCGACCCTTGTGATTTGCGGGGACAGCGATCCTTATCTGAATTATGATCTGGCGGATAACTGCCTGGACAGCCTGCCGGAGGGGTCTGCTTACGAAAAGATCCCGGGCGGTTCCCATGTAGTCTATGTGGAGGCCCCTTATTACCATGACTTCCAAACCCGATTGATAAGGTTTCTGTCCGATTAAGAAAAAAGTTTCGGGGCCGGTTTCCGCGGGCTCAGAAATGAACCGAAGAGTACCGTCACCCCGCAGCTTAGTAAAGAGGGAGAAAAACTGCTGCTAAAAAAGGGAGCGGCAGTTAAACGAGGGGACAGTTCCCTTCGGCTCTGGTCAGAGCCTGCGGAAACCGTCCCCATTATTTTTCCTTCGTAATTATGCGAACCTAAAACGGTTTGGCGAAAATAGCACGGCGATTGAGATAGCCGCCGTCAACGGATTCGTTTTCACAGGTCATGAGGATCAGAGAATCCGGCTCTCCATCCGCGATAGAAGCGATTTCACCAAAGCCTTTCGGGCTCAAAAGTTCGTTGGCGTAAACGCTGAAGCGGGTAATTTTTCCGGAACGGTCTGTGACAAAGATCAGATCCGCTTTCTGCATCGCGGCGAGTTTCGCGAAAGGTCCGTATTCCGTATTATTGAGCGTATTATGAGCCGCGATAACACTGTAGCCTTTCCCCGGCAGGAAGCTTCCGCCAAGCAAACCGGCGTCATCTCCGAGCCATTCCACAGACCAGGTATCTTCCGCGAAGGGGATCTCTACCAGATCAGTCTCCACGCTCAGGGATGGGATCTGAAGCACCATGCCCAGATCTTTGTAAACAAGTCCGTCAGGCTTCACAGAGAGATTCGTGAACTGCCGGGAAGAGAAACCTGTATTCGGAAGGAGACAGTCGATGCACAGGGGGAACAGTTCGAATCCCGGATCATGGTGAGGCGGTCTCGGCGGTGTGTTGACCGATACTTTCCAAAGCTGTCCGCCGAAATAAGGATTAGCCGTACCCAGATAGAGGTCTCCATTCAGGACCGTAAAAGTCCGGGCGCCGTAGTTATAAATATCATTCAAACCGTTGTCAACGATCCGCTGCCATTTTTGGCCGCTTTCATCGGACACAAGCAGATCAAAGCCTTTGTGATCATTTCTGACAAGCGCTCTTGCCTTTATCCAGTATTTCAGGCCATCGATGTCAAAGAAATCCAGCAGCCTTTGGATAAGATCCCGCAGCGGCCTGCGGGAGGCATCCGGATCCGGTGCCTTGCCTTCAGCCGAAGCGTCTAACGCGTCCATAGCTTCCTGGAGCCGGGTCATATCGTCCAGAATGTCCTCAATGGCATAGTCGTTTTGATAGAATTTCTCCAGTGTGCCGAGAGCCTGTTCAACCGCGTCGGTAAAAGCCTGTTCTTCCTCAGTCTCATCAAAGGAGGCATCTTTGGGGCCCATCTCTAAAGCACTGTTGATCTCTACCAGAATTGATCCGTCAAGCATTGCCCTGAACTCCGCTGATATCTCGACATTGAAACTGTCAAGCCAGTTCAGGATACGATCGAACGTGAAACCGAGATAATAATTGAAGGCTGATGACGAATCGAATGTTCCCATGTACAGTTTATTGCCGTGTTCGATGAAGCGCCATACATAGTCATTGGTGGTTCCCTCCAGCAGTGCGTTCGCGCCGGGCACCGGTGTGATGTTTTCGTTTTCATCCATTACCCAGAGATGCTGCGGATGAGCCAATACTTCATAGATCGGGCCAAAGATCTGTGAAAGCCTCGGACCTCTCAGCCCTACCATCAAATATTTCAGTTTAACCAATGCTTTTAACGCGGTCTCGGACTGGATCGATGTGGCGTTGTCAAAGGTACCGATATACATTTTCCCTTTATATACAAAAGGTGTGGCGGTAGATTCCAAAAGACCGGCAGTATAGAGTGAAGGCTCATACTGCGTACATCCGAATTCCGCTTCGTATTGGGCATTCAGCCTGCTGACTTCCTCGCTCATCGCCGGCGGATATTTTGCTCCCGGTCCGCTCCCGACGATCTCTGTCCATGTCCAGCCAAAACCATTCGGCTGGTCTCCGCCTTTTTCACCGCGGAACAAGACCCATCCTTCGTCGTATGCCAAAATCAGATAGAGATATCCGTTAAAGCTGCAAAGGTCCCATACAGTACCGCCGCCGTTTGTGTAAACTTTCGCGTAAGCGTATTTACCGAAATCCTCAAAATCCGCCACAAGCCCTGACCAGTCTTCACTATCGGTTCCGGCCGTATCCGGGTCAAGATAGCGGATCACGATCGGCATCGGGCGTGTTGTTTGGTTTCCGTACATTCGGCGCCATTTTCCGTAGGTCGTATCCTGCCCGCCATAATAAACCGTTTCACCGTTCCCGGCATCATAAACACAGCCTGCCCGCAGACTACTGATAAGGCCGAGGGTCTGAAAGACGATCTGAGCGTTATTGTTCTCGTCGACACGCACAAGCTGCAGCATGTTGGTGCCCAGCGAACCGAAATAAAGATGATCTTCGAATTTTACAACAGAACGGAAAGAAGCCGTCTCTGATTCCACATCGGCATTGGGTATGATATTTCCATCCATATCCGTGTAATACAGTACGCCGTCAATACCGCGTTTAGTCCCCGGCTGATAGATCACCTCTGTTGTTCCTTTCTTCACATCGAAGCGGATGATCTGGGGAATATATTCCGTATCTTCAAGTTCCGTCGGCACATCACCCAGTGTCACAAGCGTCACAGCCTTTTGCAGCACTTCTTTCGTCATGCGTGTGGTCGGATCAGCCTGGATAATTACTTCTGCGATAGCGTTCAGCGCTGAGCCGAAAAGTGTCCGGTTGGTTCCGATGTAGATCGAATCTCCCAGCGTCTCGACAGCCCAGGCATAACTGTTTAATCGGTTGGCGGGGAATCCTGTTACATCATTTGTATTGATGCCATCCGGTTTCCCCGAACCGGTACCCGGGTTTGATACTTTTGTAAAAGTATAGTTACCGTTATTGACAGTGATCGGAGCGTTCCCGTCAGCCGCCAATACGTTTTGGACCATTCCTGAGCAAAGAATCAGTATTGATCCGATAAGCAGCAGAAAACCGCGAAGGTAAGAGTATCTGTTTTTCATATGATTTCCTTCTCTATGATTATTACACGTTACATATTATTCGTATAGCAAGGAATGTGCCATACAGCGGTTTTTTTGGAAAAAACAGTTGATATTTTTTAAAGTGACAGGGAAACGTGATCGAGAAATGTCGTAAAGGGCTCCCTACTATGAAGTGCTCCCTACTACCTACCCCCTACTACCTTGATCCTCGCTCCTTGACCCTCGCTCCTGTCTGATCCCTGCCTGAATGCTGACGTCGAATTCCCCGATTTTCCCAAACTGAATGTATAATAAAAATATGCTTTGGATCTACTCTCTTGCCCATTTTTGTGTTGACTTCAGCTGCGCGTTCTTCATTTACAGCCGCTTTCTGAATCCCTGGCAGTGGACGCTCTGTCTGGTCCTGTATAATTTCTGCGCTTTTGCCATGCAGGCTCCGCTGGGACTGCTGGGGGACAGGATCAATAAAAACGCTGTATTCGCGGCCGCAGGCTGTGTGATCGTCGCGCTGTCGGTGTTTCTGGCAAATTATGCCGTGACTGCCTGTATCGTCGCCGGGCTCGGCAACGCGCTGTTCCATCTGGGTGGGGGGATCGATACCCTGAATGAGTGCGGCGAACGCTGCGGAAAGCTGGGCGTTTTTGTCTCTCCGGGAGCCTTTGGTATCTTTTTCGGGACCCGGCTCGGGCGCGCGAGGACGCTGGATTTCCGGATCGTGATCGCCGGGTTGATCGTGGCCGCGGCGCTGATCCTGCTGATGGCATCCCGCCGGGATCTGCTCAGGCATTCCCGGAATGTGCCCGTGTCTTTCGCCGGTATCGGGGAGCCCGGCGTGATTCCCGCGGCGCTTTGTTTTTTCCTGGTGGTATGCCTCCGTTCCTTTGCCGGCAGCAGTATGGCTTTCCCCTGGAAATCAGCCGGTTCCTGGGGGCCGATCCTGACCTGCGGGGTCGTTTTCGGGAAAACAGCCGGCGGTTTTCTGGCGGACCGTTTCGGCGCTGTCCGCTCAAGCTGGGTAACTTTGGGCGCCGCGGCGCTGCTGTTCCTTTTTGCCGGTCATCCGCTGGCGGGAGTGGCGGCGGTGTTTTTGTTCAACATGACCATGCCGGTCACTCTGGGCGCGCTGGCCCGGATGCTGCCCGGCGTCAAGGGTTTTGCTTTCGGTACGCTGACGCTGGCTTTGTTTGCCGGTCTGGTCCCGATCATCCGCTGGCCTTCCCTCACCGGGCTGCCTTATTATTGTTACAGCCTCGCGGCGCTGTGTTCGGCGGTGCTGCTGCATATCGGTTTTCGGAAAGGAAGGATCCGATGATCCCGCTGCGAATCCTTCTGCCGGCATTGGCGATCAGTCTCGGACTGACGCTGGCCTTTGAACTCGGTTACGCGCTGCTGTGGGGCGTAAGGAAAAAACGGGATATGATCCTTGCCGCGCTGGTCAATGTTCTGACGAATCCGGTCGTGGTTTTTGTGTATTATTTTGTCTGGTACCGGCGCCTGGATGTCAACCGGGGGATCATGACGCTGATCATGGAAATCTGGGCTGTGGTGACGGAGGCGCTGCTGTACCGGAAATATTCCCGTGCGATCCGCCGCCCCTGGCTTTTTTCCATCAGCGCGAACGCGGTCTCCTTCGCAGCCGGTGAGCTGATCAACGGGATCAGGTGATGGGCGATGATGTTGGTTGGCCGGGGTGGTTTCGCCTGACTCGCGTAGTGAGTCAGTGGAACCGACCCCATTATCGTCAGCCAAAACGTTTTTGAAGTGATGGGTCCGGGACAGGAGGTTGGAGAAAAGTGAAAAAAATCTTTTTCATAATGATCCTTTCCCTGCTGCTGACGTCTCTGCCCGCATTTGCGGATCTGATCACATGGCCATTGACGGAATCTGATCCCTACAGGAATTGTAAAAATACCGGCTTCCGATCCTATATCGCGGCGGGAGAGAAGGGCTGGGTCAGTTCCATCCTTCCGGGATTCGGATCATCACCGGAGTATTATTATTTCAACGGAACTGAATTTATCACCGACAGGATCTGCGAATACGAGGGCAGGGAATGGCTGACGATCAGCGTTATCCGTTATCCGCAGCCCGGCAATGAGGATTTTGAATCAAGCCTGATCGGGGAAATGGTGCCGCTGGAAGATGTTGTTCCGGCCTATGACGCGGAGACCTTCACAGAAGATCATGCCGGTGAAATTCAGGCGCGGGAGGATGCATTCGATATCTGCGGACTTGTGCCCTTCACTGTTATGAGATACCCGGACTCGCCTGTCCGTTTGTATGAGATCGCCGCAAAAGATGAGTGTTATGCTCTAACCGGGAACAATGCCCTGTCCCCCATGAGATCCCGATATACTGATCCGGACGGAGACCGCTGGGAACTGATTTCCGACGATACCGTATTTCAGAAAGGATGGGTCAATGTTGACCATCCGCAAGGTTTTGCCGAACAGTACGGCAAATTGTATGTTTCAATAGTGCCTGACAGTGATGAGCTGGCTGATCTGTTGAATGCCTCAGGTGCAGTTAATTAAAATAAGGAGGATTATGAAAAACCTGTTTTGTCTTTTACTGATTCTTTTTGCCGCAGTGCTGCCTGCCGCGGCTGATTCCGTCTGGATGCCGATGGATGATTTTTTCGAGGATACCTGGAAACCGGAGAGCGAAAACACCTGTGTATCTCTGCACCGTCAGATGTTCATGGCGGCGGGAGAGTCCGGCTTTGTCACTGCCGTGCGTACGCCGCTTGATCTGACGCCGGTCGCGTCCTACCCGAACGGGACTGAGTTCCTGGTCAATTTTATGTGCGGTGTCGGGAAAGACCGCTGGGGTACGATCCGTGCTGTACGTTTGCCCGGTGAGACGCTTTTTAAGGAGGATTACGCCGGGAAAAGCGGGTATATCCCCGAAAAGGACCTGGTCCAGGCTTTCGATGCGGATGCTTTCAGTGAACTGTACGCGGATGAGATCAGCCCTTATAGCCAGGATGATTTTAACGTCTGCAAACCGAACCCGTTTGCGATATGGACTTATCCGGGTTCCGGTGTCCAGCTGGATGTGATCACGGAGAGCATCTTGAAGTATTACTGCCATGATTTCGACCCGGAATATTTCCCGATCCGCATGGACCGCATTTATACGGATCCCGACGGCGTCCGCTGGGTCGGGGTGGAAGCGGGCCGTCCTCTCTGCCGCGGCTGGCTTAACCTGGACAATCCCATGGAAGGCGCCGTCATTCCGACCTACGAATAAACCCCGGTTGGGATAATATACGGCTGTACCCGAAGGATGTGCAGCTCCAACTCCGTGAGGTACGAGCTTCGCTCGGATTAGATTCGGAGTTGGAGCTGCATTTGTCTTGCTGCCTGACACATATATGCGATCTTTGTCTGCCGGCTCAGATCCATCTGAGATATCGGGAATCGATTCAGGCTGAGAAGGCTCACGGCAGACACAGCAGGATTCTCACGTTCATTAACATATGTATGCCGATCGTCCACGTTCCGACTCCACATTTACGCCCGGCATTTGTTTTCGTTCGGGGACGGTCCCCGAACTGAAACAAGCCGAAATCATCCGATTTTCGGCTTATTTTCATATCATTATTCTTTTTTTGAGCTTTTGGCTCATCATCATGTACTGATATCAGTATCACTGACCACCGGCCACCGGCCACTTTTTTACAAACAGTACGCGGGTTCCGGGATCCGGGTCCCGGCAAGCGGGATGGGATCTTCCTCTTCCGGCGGCGGGTCGTACATGCTTTCTCCCACTTTCCGCATCGCGGTCAGGGTGGGATAGCCGTATTGTGCCTCGATCCGGATAAAAT
>DAIMGK010000057.1:0-25899 GCA_036723985.1 Flexilinea sp. | reverse complement strand
TGTGCTTCGCAAGGTGCGGGAGCAGATATATGTGTATTTGCAAAAAGCGAGAACCGTAAAGAACCGCTGCGCTGATTTATGATTCGGCTCCCGAGCTTCGCCCCCCGCACCTGATTTCCGGACGCTGAAAACCTGTCCCATAAGGAGCGGACTTCGTCCGGTCAGATTCGGGACAGGAGCTTCGCCCCATATCCCCGCATAAAAAGGTATCTGTCTCTTTATAAGACTCACACACTTTCGTGTCGGTCACATTTTCTACCATTATAAATCTGAAACGAAAAAGCCCCGCAGAAAGTTTCCGCGGGGCTTTGAAATTCAATATTGATTAGAAAAGATGCCAGACAGCGATCACAGGCGCGAAGGTTGAAGCAACCAGGGACATGACCGTGATCAGCGTGTTCAGGGACGGACCGGCTGTATCTTTGAACGGGTCGCCGACAGTATCGCCGATAACGGCAGCTTTATGGGCTTCGGAGCCTTTTCCGCCGAAGTGACCTGCTTCAACGTACTTTTTGGCATTGTCCCACAGACCGCCGGCATTTGACATGAACAGAGCGAACAGCACACCGGTGATGATCGCGCCGCCCAGGAAACCGGTCAGGCATTCAGGCCCGAACAGCAGACCCACAGCAAGCGGGAAGACGATCGCGATGATGGCGGGGAGGATCAGGGATTTCAGAGCGCCATCAGCTGCCAGGGCAACACATTCGCTGTAATCCGGAGTAGCTTTGCCTTCCAGAATCTTCGGGTTTTTCTTGAAAACGCCGCGGATATATTCGATCATCTTGAAAGCGTTTTTCGTTACGGAGAGCATGGTCAGCGCGCTGAACAGCGGCGGGCACATGGAACCGAGGAAAATACCTGCAAGGACTTTCGGATCCATCAGAGAAAGCGAACCATCGGAAAGTGTTTCCAGACCTTTGGCTGACAAAGCGGCGTCGATCTCACTTCTGAATGCGGCAAAAAGGCCAAGCACTGTCAAAGCGGCAGCCGCGATAGCGAAGCCCTTTGTGATGGCTTTGGCAGTGTTACCGGCAGAGTCAAGAACATCCGCGCGGTCAATGACTTCTTCATCCATACCGGACATTTCCGCGATACCGCGGGCGTTATCAACGATCGGACCGTAAGCATCGGAAGAAACGATCATACCGGAAGTCGCCAGCATACCGACAGCGGAAATCGCGATACCGTAAAGGCCCAATTCACCGCCGCCGACAACAAAGTAGGCAACCATCATGGCAATAACGATACCGACAATTGACGGCAGGATCGAGATCAACCCGTAAGACATACCGGCAATGATCGTGATCGCGGCACCGGAACCGGAGTATTCAGCAGTGATCTGAACGGGTTTGTATTCGTCAGATGTGAAGAATTCCGTAGTCTGACCGATTACAACGCCGACTGCAGTACCGGCAAGGATCGCCCAGATCAGGCCATTGTTGACTTCTTTGATCAACAGGATGACGATCGCCATCAGGACAACGAAAACACCACAGGTAATATAGGTACCCATGTTCAGAGCCTTGCCGGGTTTCCCGTTTTCACCGACACGGACAAAGTAAACACCAACCAGGGAAGCAACAATACCGAGCGCGCAGAGGATCAGCGGAAGGACGGTATAGATCCCGGCAGCCGCAGAAATCACGGGGTCGCTTGATACACCGAAAGCGGCACCCAGCAGCATGGCCGCAACAGCGGAAGCCACATAGGAGTCGAAAATATCAGCGCCCATACCGGCAACATCACCGACGTTGTCACCAACGTTGTCAGCAACAACAGCCGGATTGCGGGGATCATCTTCCGGAATACCGACTTCGACTTTACCGACGAGGTCAGCCGCAATATCGGCAGTCTTGGTATAGATACCGCCGCCGGCTTTGGCGAGCAGTGCCAGAGAAGAACAGCCCAGAGAATAAGCAAGGACCAGCTGTGCATCGCCGCTGATCAGGTAGATCGTGCACATACCTACTGTAGCAACGCCGACCACGGCAAAACCCATGACTGCACCGGCTTTGAACGCAACATTAAAGGCAGAATTCAGGTCTTTACTTGCTGCAACTGCGGAGCGGACATTCGCGAGCACCGCGACTTCCATGCCAAGGTACCCGGCAACTGCAGAGCACAGGGCACCGAAAATGAAACAGACCGCAGTCGGGATACCGCGGCCCCCTTCCATTGTATAGACAACAGCCAGAACGATGGCCATGATACCGGCAACCAGAACAAGCGCCATGTAGAGCTTCTTCAGATACGCGCGGGCACCATCACGGATCCATCCCGCCACTTCACGTGAACGGGCATTTCCGTCATCCTGCTTCTTCACCCAGAAGAATAAATAAAGTCCCACGCCCAGAGATGCTAAACCGAAAACCAGGCCCAGAACCAACCATAATGTTGTATTACCCATTACCTTCCTCCTACGATCGGTAAAAAATGAGTTCAAAAGAACTGATAATATATATGCCGGAATATTGATCATTTGAAGTGAAAACACCTCAAAATAATTAACAATTCCAACCTATATACATTGTAACTGTTTTAGGAGATTTGTGTGAAGAATTATAACGAATAGTGATTGCAAAAAAAGACAAAATGAATAAAAAAGAGCTGCCGCTGAAATATCGGGCAGCCCTTATCATGATCGTATCAGCTTCGGAAATTAATCTTCCGCGGGTTCGTCAGTTTGAGACACTTCAGGCTCTTCTGTTTCCGGCTCTTCCGTCTCTTCAACGATTACCTGTGTTTCCTGTTCTGCTGGTTCCTCCGCTTCTGAATCAGTATGCATCAGGATCTCTTCCGGTTCCGGTTCTTCCATGGTTTCAGCAGTCTTTTTCAAATTACCGATCTGTTCCTCAAGGATCACCTGTCCCCGGCGGGTTATATCTTCAGCACGCTTGCGGGTGGTGGAAGCTAATTCCTCAAACCTGTCACGGGCTTCGCGTGCAGCCGTTTCTGCCTGCTTGTATGCATCATCTACGGAAAGATTTGCTTTCCCAAGGATATCATCCGTTTTCCCTTTCAATGAAGCACGGGTATCCTCTCCGGAATTCGGAGCGTACAAAACGGTCGCGATCGCTCCGGCCACAGCGCCGGCAATAAAGCCGACAAAAAATGAACCAAATCCACTTCTTTCTGACATATCTTCTCTCCTTTATCTAAAAATGGAAACCCCACTGTTTTCAATTTGATTTTTTAAAAATTCCCAAAACACCGCCTGCGGCATTTTTAATTCCGGAAATCGTCGAAGACGCGTTGATCGCTGGTTCGACTGCGTTATCACACAGGAATGAAACGGTTCCTGAGAGTTTTTTCACAGTTTTCTCTGTGGTTTTCAGGATCGGTTCGACCTCGTATTTCAGGAAATTAATGAGTCGTGCCGCCTGCACCGCAAGAACGACCAGCGCGGTTACGGTAACTATGCTTTCAAGCACGTACATTATGAGGGAAATATCACGAATTCTTGCCGTGGTTTCAGGACTCAGCCTGATAAACAAATAAATCAAGCCGGCAAGAACCAAAACAACCAGGATAATGATCAGCGGCAATTTTGATTTTGATTTTTGTGAATTATCACTGACTGTTTTCGCATTTTCTGCCGTTTTTACTTCAGCAGCCTGTTTTTGTTCAGTTGTATTCTGATTTTCCATCTTTTTACCTTCTGATATAAAATTATAAACCTGTTTTTTATGGAACTATATCCGGATCATAAGAAAGTTATTAAAATAACGTGCAAAAATACGACCCGATCCGGATTATTATCATATATCCGAAAACATAAATGATCATATCATTTCTGAAGCAAAAAACCGGCAGCTGATAATTTCAGCAGCCGGCAGGAAGATCATGATATTGCGGCAGTTATGCCAAAAAACAGATCCGACAGCACCCCGGTTGGAACCGTTCAGTCTTCTCTGAATACGATATGGTTTTCATCGGCTTCTTCGATGATCGCCAGTGAATGCAGGTCATATCCCTGATCGCGCAGTTTCCTGCCGCCATCCTGGAACCCTTTTTCAACTGCGACCCCGACGCCGATAACTTCTGCGCCTGCCTGATGGGCAATATCGATAACACCGCGCAGCGCTTCACCGTTGGCAAGGAAATCATCGATCACCAAGACCCGGTCGGAAGCATTGATCCACTCGGAAGAAACGATCAGGTTGACAGTCTTTTTATACGTATATGAGAAGATCTCGCTCTTATACAAACCGCCTTCAATGTTATCGGATTTGGCTTTTTTTGCGAACAGAAGAGGCAGATCAAAACGTTCCGCACATGCTGTAGCCAGTGCGATGCCGGAAGCCTCGATCGTCAGAATCAATGTCGGTTTTTTATCTGCAAAGATTCGGTAAAATTCATCCGCCAGATCTTTCATTAAATCGATATCGACACGATGATTCAGAAAACCATCAACTTTGATAATATTTCCGGGCAGTACCTTGCCTTCTTTTCTAATACGATCCTGAAGTAATTTCACATCAAACTCCTTATTTATCTGAATACCGACAAAACTCCTAACTGCATGTTTTATTTTAGCATATTGTCACATAATCACACTGACATTTGTTACTATTTTCATTAATAATATGATTCCGTCATTATTCCATGATGTGGCTTGTACACCGGCTGATGTCTGAAGTCTGATGTCTTTTCTCTGTCCCCGGACGCACCCTCCGCGGAAACCGGCAGAAATTCCGTTTTCCGGGCCCTTGCGGCACCGCCTTATTTCTGCCCGGAATACGTTCAGCTTTTATCACTGATCCCGGCAGATTCAAAGGTCGCCATGTCACGGAGAATATTCATAGAAGCATCCACAAGGCTGAACGCGAGCGCGGCGCCCGTACCCTCGCCGACCCGCATATCCAGCTGCAGCAGTGGTCTTTTCCCGAGTTTTTCAAGGAGAAGACGGTGCCCGATTTCAGGCGAGCGGTGGCCTGCGATCAGATAATAACTGACACCCGGAACCAAAGCATCCGCCAATGCGGCAGCCGCCGTCGAGATCAGCCCGTCCATTACCAGCGGGATCCTTCTTGCTGCCGCGGCGATCGCAACGCCTGCCATTCCCGCGATTTCCAATCCGCCGACTTTACAGAGGATATCCATCGGGTCATCCGGATCCGGAGCACGGTTGATCAGCACCTGTTCAATGATTTTTACTTTTCTCTGGACTCCTGCTTCATCCAGTCCGGTGCCGGGTCCTGTCACTTCTGCAGGATCTTTTCCGCAAAGGACCGCTGTTATCGCGGAAGCGGAAGTCGTGTTGCCGATACCCATTTCGCCGATCGCGGCCATCTGCAGTCCCCGGTCGGCAGCCTCATTCAGGATATCCATCCCTGTCCGCAAAGCAGCCTCCGCCTGTTCGGCAGTCATAGCCGGTTCTTTCAGCATATTTGCCGTACCACGCGCGATTTTTCGGCTCACCAGTCCCGGCATCTCCGGGAAATCATGATCCACACCGATATCCACGATCACAACTTCACTGTGGGTCTGCCGGGTCAAAACATTGATCGCGGCACCGTTGTTCAGAAAATTCATCACCATCTGAGCGGTGACCTCGGATGGGTAAGGGCTCACGCCTTCCCGCGCGATCCCATGATCTGCTGCCATCAGGAAAACGGAACGGTTTCGCAGATCCGGAGCGATCTCCCCGGTCATGCCCGCAATGTCGATCGACAGCGATTCAAGCATCCCCATACTGCCCCGCGGTTTTGTAAGCGAATCCTGCCGTTCCGCCGCCTCTTTTCTCTTCATTTCATTGATTGCCGGAATATTCGGAAAAATCATATGATTGCGTCCTTTGATCTTTTATATTGTCTTATACTTATTTATTGTACTAAGCCGATTATAAAACCGATTGACAACAGTGCAAAGGCCGGGTCCGGATTATCGTGAATATTGATCCGATATGACCGGACCAAACATTTTTTATCCGGCGCTTTATGAAACTTTTTACAGGAATAAACAGTTTTTTTGAAATAAGGCCTTCTGAGGATCATGAAAATGACAACTGTATCATCTCAGGGTCGGGGAGTACAGATGGCACATATCGGACATACTGCTAATTATCATATTCCAGAAACCGCTATTCATCCCGGAATAAGCCGGAAAAAGGCTGCGTTAATTTTTTTCTTTTTCCTGCTTTTCTTTACTTTGGTATACCCTGCCCGAGATACAAATGCCCAATCCGTTCCCGCGTCACAGATCGAATCCACAGTCCTGAAGACGGAATACAAACTGAATGAAAAAACCCGCAGCGTGATTTTTTCTGTTGACACAGAATTGACAAATCATTCCGATATCGGGATCATGGATGTGAAATACCGGATCACCTTTTACGATAATGACGGAAATGAAATGGATAGCGCCTTCGGGCATTATAACGGACAGGATACGCCTGTCAGGCAGGAGGAAAGCGCCGTAAGCCACCGGGCAGGGCAGTTTACCGCCGAGAATAAACCGGGGTCCGTAAGCGTGGAAGTCCTCGAGGTCAAAACGGAATCGGAAATGCCGCCGGTTTATCTTCCAAAACCGGGGGACTATTTATATCAGGCGCTCAGAGATAAAAACCTGGAAAACATCAGGGAAGAACCGCCGGTCCGGATCGAAATGTGGATCGACCACGGCGGTCCCCGGGATGAAGGTATTTATACCGATCCTGAAACCATCGCTCAATTCGTTGACGCCTTTACGCAGGTCACGATCGCGGCTGAATCCGACATTTCGGTCACGGATAATTACAACGGGTTTGCCATGTCTTTCGCAAACGGTGAGTTTTATGTCGTCCGCCTCAACCTGATGAACCTGGAATACAATGTATACGGCACGGAACATATCTATGAACTGGATCATTTCGAGTCATTCTGGCGCCTGATGAAAACACTGACTTTCCCGGCAAATAATGATGAAACAGACCGGGCCGGCGGCTCATAAAATGATATTTCCCATACAAAAAAGCTGACCGGCCGGTCAGCTTTTTTGTATTATCGGATTTCTGCCGCTTGTTTTTACCGGCATCCGAGGAGCAGTTCGGGGTAATTTCCGATCGCGACATCCACACCAAGGTCGCACAGGCGTTTATAATCCTCAGCGGTGTTTACTGTCCAGGTATTGATCTCCAGCCCATACTGTTTCAATTCCGAAACCACAGACGGCACAAGATTGGAGAAAGCCGGATGATAACAGGGGATCCCCAGGGAATGCACATATTTTCCCGCGTCGATCAGCCAGCAGTCCGTCAGCAATCCGGATTTCAGCTCCGGAGCCAGCGCTTTCATACGCAGCACGGAATAATGATTGAAACTGGAGATGATCACTTTATCGGATACGTCATGTTTTCTGATGCACTCAAGAACCGCTGCCTCGATCCCTTCATATTCAAAAACACCGGTTTTCAGTTCGATATTGGTAATGATGTCGTAGTTTTTCACATATCCCAGTACTTCATCCAGTGTCGGGATCGGGTTGAAACCGTACTGTCCTGCAAATTTGAAAGAGGCGTCATATGTTTTCAGTTCAGCCAGTGAATAGTCCCTGACCCTGCCCTTTCCAGTTGTTGTCCGGTCGAGTGTCTCGTCGTGGATAACGACCAGTGCGCCGTCCTTGCTGAACTGTACATCCAGCTCGATCCCGTCCGCGCCGGCTTCAACAGCCTTTTGAAAGGCCAGCAATGTATTTTCCGGATACGCTCCGCTGTATCCCCGATGTCCGAATACTTTTGTCATCCTGTTTATCCTTCACTTTCTGTCGATTTTTGTTCATAAAACTGTTTATTGGAATAGTATAAAACCATACGGCATAAATCTGGTCCAATGATTCCATAATGTGATAAAATTCCTTCGTATGTTATGACACATACATATTTTGATGGTTAGAGGTATCAATGGCAAAACCAGTTCTCGTTACAGCCGCTTGGCCTTACGCCAATGCATATATTCATGTCGGAAACCTGACCGGCTCCTATCTGCCGGCCGATATTTTCGCCCGCTATCAGCGTTTAGCAGGCCGGGATGTTTTGTTTGTCTCCGGCTCGGATGCCCACGGCACTCCGATCACTGTCCGTGCTGACGCGGAAAAAACCACTCCCGAAGAAGTATACAAGCGTTTTCACGAATCATTTCTCGAAATGCAGACAAAGGTCGGCATCAGCTATGACCTTTTCACCAGCACTCACACTGAAAATCATTTCAAAGTTGCTCAGGATGTTTTCCTTGCTCTGATGGAAAACGGTTATCTGTATAAGCACACAGAAAAGCAATGGTATGCCCCGTCACAGGGACGGTTCCTGCCGGACCGCTATGTGGAAGGCAAATGCTATATCTGCGGTTACGAAGGCGCCCGCAGCGACCAGTGTGACAAATGCGGCAGCCTGCTGGATCCGGAAAAACTGATCGACCCGAAATCCAAGATCGACGGATCGACCCCCGAACTCAGGGATACCGAACATTATTACCTGGATCTCGGCAAACTGCAGCAGGCAGTCGTCGACTTTCTGAAAGCCCGTGAAGATTACTGGCGTCCCAACGTCGTCCGCCAATCCCTCGGTCAGATCCTGGCAAACGAACTGCATGGCCGTGCCATCACCCGTGACCTTGATTGGGGTATCCCGGTTCCGGTACAGGACGCGGCGGGGAAATGCCTGTATGTCTGGTTTGAGGCTGTCGTCGGATACCTTTCCGCGGCGATCGAATGGTGCAAACTGAACGGCACACCGGATGAATGGAAAAAATGGTGGGAAGATCCGGAATGTAAGACCTACTATTTCATCGGAAAAGACAACATCCCGTTCCACGCCATCATCTGGCCTGCGCAGCTTGCGGGTATGGGGACCAAATTTGACGTGGTATTCAACGGACAGGAAGGACAGCCGCTCAACCTGCCTTATGATGTACCTGCCAACGAATTCATGAATCTGGAAGGGCAGAAGATCTCCGGAAGCCGCAACTGGGCAGTATGGGTCAATGAGTTTCTTGAAGACTATGACCCGGATCCGCTCCGCTATTATCTGACAGTCAATATGCCGGAATCCAAAGATACCGACTGGGATTGGGAAGATTTCTTCAAGCGCAATAATGATGAGCTGGTGGCAACGTGGGGGAACCTCTGCAACCGCGTCATCTCCTTTGCCAATAAGCATTGGGGAGAAGTCCCGGAACCGGGCGAGCTGGATGAAGCGGATAAAGACCTCATCAGCACGATCGAACAGGGTTTTGACACTGTCGCGAAAGAATATGAAGCTGTCCACCTGCGTGCCGCCCTGGGTGAGACCATGCGCCTGGCTACCGAAGTGAACAAATATCTGGACGTGGCAGCTCCCTGGCAGCTGGTCAAAACGGACAAGGAAGCAGCGGGACGGAAAGTCTACACCGCACTGCGTGCCATCGATAACCTCAAAGTTCTCTTTGCTCCGGTACTGCCCTTCACATCTGAAAAACTGAATCAGATCATGGGATATGAGCATCACCTGTTCGGTCAGCAATACGTCCAGGCCGTGACCGATTCTCTCGGCGAACACCGCGTGAACCGCTATGACCCCGCGGACGCGAAAGGTGAATGGGTAAGATCCGAACTGCCCTCCGGCCAGAAATTCGGAGCGATCAGCCCTCTCTTCAAGAAACTCGACGCCTCCATCATCGAAACCGAACGCGCGAAGCTGGGGAATTAGTATTTAGTCAATAGTCAATAGTCATTAGTCAATAGTCAGTAGTCAGCAGTCAGCAGTCGTTAGCCGTTAGACGCTGATCTGCAGTCACAATGACATCCACTGAAAAAAATAATAAAGGGGCTGAAACAAAAGTCAAAAAATGACTTGCGTTTCAGCCCTCTTTTATTTCTGCTATCATAAAATTTTATGTAATTTACGCTTAAAAATATATCAGCAAATAACTGCCAACCACCAACCACCAACCACCAACTACTGACTACTGACTACTGACTACTGACTACTGACTATTGACTACTGACTATTGACTACTGACTATTGACTACTGACTATCCTCAAATACACATCGGAAGCCGCGGTTCAGGCCGGGGGAGTTGGGGTCGTGAGCGTCACGGAAATTCAGGCGGAGGTGAGATAGGTCATCACTGAAAGAGCCGCCTTTCAGGATCCGTCCGGCGCCCGGATTCTTTTCATCCCGCAGGATCTCCCAGGGATCCGTACGCACAGGCTGGTCTTCATCCTTCATCCAGTCAAGCACCCATTCCCGGACATTTCCGGACATGTCCAGCACGCCGTAATACGTCTTTCCCTTCGGAAGCCAACCGGCGGGGGTCAGGCCATTAAAGAAATTATCGTAATTCGCCTTTTCATATGCCTTTCCGGAATCATCCCAATACAACACGATCCCCTCGGGTCCCCGGGCGGCTTTTTCCCATTGTGCCTCTGTCGGCAGATGTCCGCCGTAATGTTCGCAGTATACTTCCGCCTGTCCCCAGCTTACAAAAACGACAGGCAGAGCATCATACTTTTTATCCAGCCAGTACCTGGCGTATTCATCATGATATCGCGGGGCCAAAATCTTTCTTTCCATAAGGAAGCGTTTGTAAGCGCCGGCAGTCACCGGGATTTGGTCGATCCAATAATCATCCGGACTGATCACAGTTTCGTATTCATCCTTCCCGACGATCGCCTCTCCTGCCGGAATCCGGATCTGCACACGGCCATCGGCACCCATCCGGGTCTCGGTCACCGCGAGCCGTTTTCCGAAAAAGGTGGTATATGGAAAAAGCAGCTGGTAATGGTTCGGACGGATCTTTTGGTTAAAAAGAACCCATCCGCCCAATAAGAGCAGGATGGGAACAAGAATACAAAGAATGATTTTTCCCTTGCGCATTCTCAGGGATCTAATTATTCCGCGGCTGCTGAGGATTCGGTGCCTGGTTCATCCAGCCCGGATAAGCCTGGCCCTTCTGTTTATCAGAATCCCAGGTCGTAGGATCATTGGACGGATACTGGCCGAAGTTTTGCGGAAACTGCTGGTTTTGCTGCCACATCTGTCCGGGATAAGGCTGCTGCGGCATTCCCTGAGGCGGGAAATTCTGTTGGAACTGCGGATTCTGCTGCCACATCTGTCCGGGATAAGGAGGGAAATTGCCCATATAAGGAGCACCCTGCGGATATCCGGCATTCTGCGGCGGGAAATTCCCCTGCTGCATCATATTTCCGTAAGGCCCCGGCTGCATTCCGAAATTCGGGGCGGGCGGCTGCGGAATATTATTTCCCTGCATATTATTCTGCGGGTTCTCAGCAGCGGAAAAAGGATTATTCGGCTGCGGAGCGGAAAAATTCGGCATTCCGGGCTGAGGAATATTTCCCGCATCAGCCTGCGGAACGGAGAAATTCGTCATTCCGGGCTGAGGAATATTTCCCGCGTCAGTCTGGGGAGCGGAGAAATTCGGGATCCCTGGCTGCGGTATATTTCCCGCGTCAGTCTGTGAAGGCGGGAAATTCGGATTCGGCGCAGAAAAAACAGGAGCGGATTGTTGAGAAACGATCTTCTGATCGGGCTGTGAAAACTGGGAACCGGTCTGCATTCCGGAAAACCCGGAAGCCTGCGGCTGCGGGATGCTTTTCGGTTCAACCGGCGCAAACGGGTTGACTGCCGGAGCTTCCGGTGAATATGAAAGAGGTGAAGGATGCGTGCTCTTCGGTTCTTCACCGGATACATCCGCCGGCGTATTCGGAGCCTGCTGCGCGGGATTGTTTTCAGCCGCTTTCGCCGCCGCGATTTTCACCTCCGCGGAATCGGATCTCCTGCCGTAAATTTTCTGGAGTTCCGCGAATGCCGAATCTTCCTCTACCGGAGCGGTCCGAATCTGCGGTGCTTCCTGCTGCGGGCGGTTACCATCTGTTTGTTGGCTGCCGGGAATCATTTCAGGATCGATGATCGGTTTTGTCTCGATATACTTCTTATCCGGTTCCGCCGGTTTCGGATCCGGTTTCATGATCAAACCGGTCAAAAGGGCAAGTTCATAGTCCGGGCTGCTGAAGATCTCCGGGACGATGTCATCAATGATTCGGTGTTCAGCTTCCTCACGGAATTCCGGTTTCATCTGTGTCCGGCTGATCGTAAACAATGTTTTCAACAGGACACGCTTCACTTCCAGCGGAGCATAGGATGCCAGATCAAAAACATCCCCGCTCGCCGCGCTGGAAGTCAGTTTTTTGATCGCTGTCTGAACGAGAAAATTCGCTTCTTTCACCGTCATCGAATGCCAGTTATGTGTTTTGATGACCTTTCCCAAATGAGGTAGGATCTCATCTTCCCTGATCTTGGGACTTTTCGCGTTCAAAACAATGACCAGCATTCCCGAAAGCCCGAGCGTGATGGCATTTTTATCATTTCCATCGGAATCCACGACATCATATGTAAAACCGTCTGACTGGATCTGATAAGTCGGAGCGTCTCCTTTAAATGACCAGCTGTCATTGGAGAAATCCACCACTTCGGGAAGGTTCGTGTTATTTTTCTTACCAAAAAGCGGCATAATACACCTCTTCTGTTACTGATTTTTCAAATAAAGCTCAGGATAAGGATCCTGCTGCCTGATTTTATATATTATAAAGTATAAAATTTCTTTTGCCAATGCAATCATGGGGGCCGCGAAGATCGCGCCCAGGACACCCAGGCGTGAGCTGAGCACCATGATACCGATGATAATGATCACCGGATGTAATTCTAACGCATTTCCCATGATATGAGGGACAAGAAATATGTTTTCCACCTGTTGTATCGCGATAGAAGCAATAATGACCAGGATCACAATAATGAAGTTATTCAGCGGTATCCAGCGGGAACCGAAAATCAACGCGCTGATAACTGCCGGTACTGCCGCGAGGATCGGCCCGATATTCGGGACGACTTCACAAAATCCGGCGATCACCCCCAGGAGCAGGGCCCAGCGGATACCGAGCAGCAGATACACCAGGAATGTAATGACGCCGATGAAAAGCATCAGTTTCAATTCTCCGGCAAAATAACTGTCCCATACCATGTGGATCCGGTGGATCAATTCCCGGACTTCCGGCTGATATCTTTCTTCAAAGACAGAAACCACAAAACCGCCCAGTTTATGTCCGTCCCGGCAGAAGTATATGGAAGCCATGATAGCCGTGATCGTAAGAATAAAGCCGGTGAAGACCTGTCCGAACAGGCCTGTCGAAAACGTAAAGACCTGCCTGAGGGTCCCGGTAATATCCGGAATAAACGATTCAATATTGATCGAGTCAACACGGAAAGACCTGATGGTTTCCCGCAGTGCGTCAAGCGGAGCGGAAAGGTCAAAATTAAAGCCGCCGACGTTGATCACCGCCGCGTCAAATTCGTTATCAAGCGTCTCGATATAATCATCAAGCACAGCCAGGATCGTAGGCCAGTCATTTGTAAAGAAACTCTGTACAGCCTGCGTTATGCGCGGAATGATCGAAGAGATGATGACTACGATCAGAATAATGAATAATATATACGCAATTACGATACTGAGATTTCTTTTTATATGCAGTTTCTGATTGAAAAACCGGGCGATCGGATTCATTAAATAAGCCACGATCGCGGCCAAAACCACAAGTGTCAGACTGCCGCGCACCAGATAGCAGAGATAGACGACCAAAATGATCAGGCCTGCCAGCGCGATATACCGTACACCGTTGGACCAGACCGGACGTTCGACATCATTCAGTTCGGCATCCGGATCATTGACATTCACAGGAATATCCTGGCCGGTGCCGCTCTTTTTTACGGGAGACAATGAAAAAACATCTTTGACTGTCCCCCAGATTTCTTTGACCGGAAATAACGATTTTCTTACCTTCAAGTTTATACCTGCTTTCAGCGATCCATCCGGACTATCAGCCGGATAATTGATTCAACCTTTATTACAGTGAGGCCGGGCGCGAGCCGCCGGCGAATGACTGATTCCGCAGCATCAATAAAAATTATTCGGATTTTGCGGGACACCGTTATACCGCATTTCATAATGCAGATGCGGTCCAGATGAATTTCCCGTCGTACCGAGTCCGCCGATCACATCCCCCTGGAAGACATAATACCCGCAGCCCACGTTATAAGAGTCGAGATGAGCGTAAAGTGTCTGCCAGCCGTTGCCATGGTCGATCATAATAACATTCCCGTAACCGTGATTGTTCCATCCGGCATATACCACCACCCCGGCATCCGCCGCGTACACCGCGTTGCCCAGCGATCCCGCGATATCGATTGCCCTGTGGTTGGTAGCCTCATTATAGTTATATCCGGAGATCCAGGTTTCCGTCGTCGGCCAGATGAATGTTCCGCTGCCCAGAGGGCCGTCCATCACCGCCTGGCATGCCCCCGGTCCGTAGATCGTAGCGACAGCCGGATTTTCCCGGGTGATAAGCGGGGCGGACCAATTGACAAAAGCCCGGGAACCGCCGGGGACCACCAGCCAGGTTCCCGCCTTGATATTCGGATTGCTGTAATCCCCTATCGTTTCCCGTGAAAGGCCATTCGCGGAGAAATCGATGATATCTTCCGGTGTTACCCCATACACATCCGCGACGCCGTTCAGCCCGTCGCCGTCATGCCATTGATAGTACACCCCGTCAACCGGCAGGATATTGATTTCCATCCCTGCCTGAAGCGCGTGAGGATCATCAGACAGCGTATACGGATTTCCCCACAATATCGTGCTGGGATTCAGATTGAACTGTTCACTGATCCCGATGATCGTATCGTTTTCCTGCACCAGATATTTCTGGACCTGATATCGGGCACGCATAGGAAGATTGGTACTTCCCTGAAGGATCCTGTACAAGCCGTCATAAAGATGGATCTTTTCATCATTCGGGAGAGCGGGAGAATAATACGGCAGGATCGCATCTGATTCAGGCATGACAGTAGGGGAAACCAGCCGCTCCTCAGGTTCATTCTCCTGTTTTTCTGCCATATAATGTCTCCCGGCAAAAACGATGACAATACCGCATAATAAGATCGTTACGATTACAGAACCGATCCGGATAAAGGCTTCACCCAATCCGTTCCATAGGATCTTTGTCCAGAAGCTCTCCGAAGTTTTCTGACTGTTGTTCGTCTGATTCTGTTGTTCAAATTCATTTTCGTTATTTTTCATAGTTATCTTCAGCTTTTTTTATTATAATATGATTCGGATACAGAAGGTAAGAAAAATCACATGAAACAATTTGTTTATCCATTCACTGCTATTGTCGGTCAGGAAAAGATGACTCAGTCATTGATCCTCAACGCTGTCGATCCGCATATCGGCGGAGTACTGATCAAAGGCGAACGGGGTTCCGCCAAATCCACCGCGGCAAGAGCTCTGGCAGACCTTCTCCCGGACCAGCCGGTCGTGGAAGGCTGCCTTTTCGGCTGCGACCCGGATGACCCGCTTCATTTTTGTGATGAATGCCGGACCCTGTATCAGGATGTTTCCCCGCAGGTCATATTCCGGCGCACTTCTTTTGTGAATCTCCCCATCTCGATCACAGAGGACCGCCTGGTCGGCACACTGGATTTTGAAAAGGCGATAGCGGACGGGAAAAAACACTTCGAGCCGGGTATCCTTGCCTCAGTCAACAGGGGTATTTTGTACGTTGATGAGGTCAATTTACTGGATGGGCATATTGTTGATACGCTTCTGGACGCAGCCGCCATGGGGATCAACCACATCGAACGGGAAGGGATATCATTTTCTCACCCGTCCCGCTTCATCATAATCGGGACCATGAACCCGGAAGAGGGCGACCTGCGGCCGCAGCTTCTGGACCGTTTCGCGCATTCTGTCGAGATCCACGGTGTGACCGATCCTGCCGAAAGAGTGGAGATCATCAGCCGGAACATCGCTTTCGAGCAGGATCCCGAGGCATTTTGCCGGGAGTACGAACAAAAGCAAAATGAGCTCGCTGAACGGATAATCAACGCGCGGAAGGCGCTCCCTTCTATAAACTACACGAAATCCGATCTCTATTCTATTGCCGCCATAACCGCAGGCTTTAAACTGGAAGGCCACCGGGCCGATATCGTTATCCTGAAAACAGCCAAAGCCATGGCAGCCTTTGATGGCAGGCAGCGCATATCCGGAGTGGACATAAGAAAAGCAGCCGAACTGACCGTTCCGCACAGGCTCGTATCCGGCCACAGCCTGAATACCGACCTCACTCCGGAAGAAATAGGAGAAAAGTCGCTGCAGATCCTTGCCGATATGCCGAAATTATCACCGGCTGAAGAATTACAGGAAGAAAGCGGCGATAAAAAAAAAGTTCTGACCAGAACTATACACATCTCCTGATCAGGGAAGGGGATCCGCAGATCCCCGCCGCGGAAACCATCTTCAATCAGAACCAGGCGTTCTGGTGGGACGCAGCCCGTATCATTGAAGATGATTTTACGTTTCCCCTGTATGAAAAAGCTCCGGAAGAACAGAAATACCGCAAGGGCAGAAAAAACCCTGTGATCTCCACAGATAAGAGCGGTTATTACATCCGTGCGGTACCGGCGGAGAAAGACTATTCCGACATCGCGGCTGATGCCACATTGCGCAGCGCGGCGGTCCGTCAGAAAGAAAGAAAAACGGACCACCCGCATAACACCCCCGCGATCATTGTCAGGCCCCCGGATGTCATGAAAAAGGTACGCATCCGCAGGAATTCCTCCCTGATCCTTTTCCTTGTGGATCTCTCCTGGTCCATGGCCGTGACACGCCGCATGGCAGCCACAAAAAAGGCAATTACAGCGATCCTGACCAAAGCCTACCAGTTCCGTGATGATGTGTGCCTGATCACATTCCAGAAAGAGAAAGCGGATCTGGTCATTCCGCCCACGCATTCGATCACTTTGGCGGAACGTTCCATGAAAAACATGCAGGTCGGCGGCAAGACCCCGCTTGCGGCGGGATTGATCCGGGCTTATGACATAATGAAACGGGAAGAAGCAAATTACGGGGCCGAAAACATATTCCTGATCCTGCTCTCGGACTGCGAGGGAAATATTCCGCTCGCGGACGGTGATCCCATCGAAGACGCGATGAACGCAGCCGGAAGGATCGCGGTCAACGGTTTCCGTTCGATCGTCATCAATTCCGACCAAATGACCTTCGGTCAGGGACATGCCAACCGGCTCGCCAAACGTCTGAACGCCGCCTGCTACCTGATCGCCGACATGAACGCCGACCATCTCATTCAAACCGTCACAAAGGAATTAAGTAGTCAATAGTCAATAGTCAATAGTCAATAGTCATTAGTGGTCGGTGGTCAGTAGTCAGTGGTCAGTGGTCAGTCATTTATCATTTATCGCATCTTCGAAATCGAAGCTGATTTTCAGCCTGCAGTTTATATATCTGATCTCTGACACCTGACACCCGATCTCTGACACCTGAGCACTGACTACTGACCACTGACTACTGACCACTGACTACTGACCACTGACTACTGACCACTGACCACTGACCACTGACTACTGCCCACTGACCACTGACTACTGACCACTGACCACTGACTACTGACTACTGACTACTGACTACTGACCACTGACTACTGACCACTGACCACTGACTACTGACTAATGATCACTGACTACTGACTACTGACTATTGACTACTGCCCACTGACTACTGACCACTGACCACTGACCACTGACCAATGACCACTGACCACTGACCACTGACCACTGACCACTGACCAATGACCACTGACCACTGACCAATGACCAATGACCACTGACCACTGACCACTGACCACTGACCACTGACCACTAATAACTAATAACTATTGACTACTGACTACTGACTATTGACTATATATGATAAAATTCTCATAAAACAGGCGAAAGACGAGGAAACTTGAACATGACGGCAATATCAAAAGCAGTTGTAACAGTGATCGGATTTGACCGAAAAGGAATCATCGCCCGTGTGAGCGGTGTCTTATATGAACACGGTATTAATATTCTTGATATCTCCCAGACCATTATCGACGGGATGTTCAACATGATCATGATCGTGGATCTGTCTGAACCCACCTGCTCCTTTGACGAACTTCAGGACGACCTGAACCGTCTGGCGGCGGAAGTCGGTGTTCAGATCCGTATACAGAAAAGCGAAATATTTGAGGCAATGCATCAAATCTAATAAAGGAATGAAGCATGATTCAAAGTGATCAGATTTTTCAAACCCTGCACATGATCGATGAAGAAAAGCTGGATGTGCGCACCATTACGATGGGCATATCCCTTTTCAACTGTGTGTGTGATGACAGCCGCCGGCTGGCAGCCCGGGTCTATTCCCGCATTGTCCGTCAGGCGGAAAACCTCGTAAGGATCGGGGAAGAGATCGAAAGGGAATTCGGCATTCTCATTGTCAACAAGCGGATCTCTGTAACACCCATATCCCTGATCACAGGCGCGATCAATGACCCGCTGCCTGTGGCAGCGGCGCTGGACAAAGCCGCGAAGGAAACAGGTGTGGATTTTATCGGAGGCTATTCCGCCCTGGTCCAGAAAGGGATGACAGAAGCGGACCGGAGGCTGATCCTTTCCGTCCCCCAGGCACTCAGCGAGACGGAACTCATGTGTTCCAGTATTAATGTCGCCTCCACCAGGTCGGGCATCGACATGGATGCGGTACGGCTTTGCGGGGAATCCATAAAAAATCTCGCGGAGAGAACAAAAGACCGTGACGGACTGGGCTGTGCGAAACTGGTGATCTTTGCCAACGCTGTTGAAGACAACCCGTTTATGGCGGGGGCTTTTCATGGCCCGGGAGAAGGAGACTGCGCGGTTTCTGTGGGTGTCAGCGGTCCCGGAGTTGTCAAACGTGCGCTTGAATCCGTACGCGGTGCACCTTTTGATGTCGTTGCGGAAACGATCAAGAAAACCGCCTTCCGCATTACCCGGGTAGGCCAACTGGTCGCCATGGAAGCAAGCCGGCGTCTGAATGTTCCCTTTGGCATCGTGGATCTTTCTCTGGCACCGACCCCCGCCGTGGGTGATTCTGTCGCCCATATTCTGGAAGAAATGGGGCTGGAAAAATGCGGTACCCACGGTTCCACCGCCGCCCTGGCATTGCTGAATGACGCCGTCAAAAAAGGCGGGATCATGGCATCATCCCATGTAGGCGGGCTTTCCGGCGCCTTTATCCCGCTGAGTGAAGATATCGGCATGATCGAAGCGGCTGCCTGCGGGGCGCTAACACTGGATAAGCTGGAAGCCATGACCTGTGTTTGTTCCGTCGGGCTGGATATGATCGCCGTTCCCGGCAGCACATCCGCTGCCACGATCTCGGCCATCATTGCAGATGAAGCCGCGATCGGTATGATCAACAACAAGACCACAGCCGTCCGCATCATCCCCGCTCCCGGGAAACAGGTGGGGGATTTTGTGGAATTCGGCGGACTGCTGGGACACGCTCCGGTCATTCCGGTCCATGAATTCTCTTCAGATGCCTTTATCGCACGGGGCGGCCACATCCCCGCGCCGATCCACAGCTTACGGAATTAATTCTATACGAATTTTCAGGTATATCATATGCAAAACGATCAGAAAGAAAAAGAACTGCTCTTCCGATTATGTTCCCTTCCGGGGATCTCCGGATATGAGACACCCATCGCGGAAAGTGTCCGGGATGTCTGGAGTGAGCTGGCAGACGAAACATCGATTTCGAAACTGGGCAACCTTTACGCTCTCAAAAAAACGGATCTGCCCATGAAAGGGAAACCCGGCAAGGTACTGTTTGCCGCCCATATGGACGGGATCGGCATGATGGTCTCTGAGATCATCGGTGAATTTATCCGCTTTGTACCCGTCGGAGGCATCGACCCGCGCATCCTTCCCGGACAGTTCGTGGACATCCATACAAAGACAGGCCCCATCCGCGGTCTGGTCGTTATTCCGGGAAATAATCTGACGAAGGAAAAGTACGGAACATCGCCCGTCCCGATCTGTGAACTGCTCATCGACACCGGTTATACCGCCGGGGATCTGAAAAAGATCGTCCGTGTCGGAGATATCATATCCTACGCGAATGACCCCGTTGAACTGCAGGACGAGTGCGTATCAGCCCATAACCTGGATAACCGCTGTTCCATAGCGGCGCTCACATACTGTCTGAGAGAACTGCGGACGATCCGGCACAAATGGGATGTGTACACCGTCGGGACCGTTCTGGAAGAAGAAAACTTCGGAGGCGGCTATACCGCTCCCTTTGATATCCGCCCGGATATCGCCGTCGCGGTCGACGTGACTTTCGCCACAGGACCGGGTTCCAAAGACTGGAACACCCATCCTCTGGAAAGCGGCGCCTGCCTCAGTTTCGGCATGAATATTCACCCCGGCCTGTATCAGATGTGCAAAGAGCTCTGCGAAGCCGAAAACATCCCCTACACCACGCTGATCTCACCGCGTATGTCGGGAACGGACGCGTGTCCGATGCAGGTCACAGCCATGGGTTTTCCGACCATGGTCATCGGCATCCCCCTGCGGTACATGCACACCGCCAACGAGATCATTTCGATGAAAGATGTCCGGTATGTCGGAAAACTGCTGGCGGCTTTTGTCCGCTCGCTTGATGAAAACACGATGGACCGGTTGAAATGGGAGGACTGAGATGAACAGTTATAAAAACCTGACGCTTCCTGTCCTGGCACAAAAGGATATTGACCTGTTGGAAGAACTTTCCAATGCCTGTGCTGTCTCGGGCAATGAACGTGAAGTCCGCAGGATCGTACGCCGTGAGATCGAAGCCCTCGCAGACAGTTTTCATGTGGACGCGATGGGCAATGTTATCGCGGTAAAGAAAGCGAAGACTGCCGATCACACCGGCGTCCTCATCGCGGCGCATATGGATGAAGTCGGCTTCATCCTGACGGATGAGGAAGACCCGGGTATTTTCCGATTCAGCGTTATCGGCGGGATAGATCCCCGGGCGCTGGCGGGAAAAGCGGTCCTGGTCGGTCCGGATCACCTTCATGGCGTCATCGGCGCATGTCCGATCCACCTCAGCACACCGGAGGAACGCGGGAAAACCATCCCGGTGAAGGACCTCCGCATCGATATCGGCGCGAAAAACGACAGCATCAAACCGGGGACTTACGCGTATTTTGCCACACGCTTTACCCAAATGGGCAGCAGTTTCTGCGGGAAAGCCTTTGACAACCGCCTGGGCGTGTGCAGCCTGATCCGGATCTTCAAAGACTGCCCGGAAAACATTGAACTGACAGCAGTCTTCACCGTTCAGGAAGAAGTCGGACTGCGCGGGGCCATGACCGCGGCGTGGGACAGCAAGGCGGATTTTGTCATCGCCTTCGACTGCACTCCGGCGGGTGACCTGCCGTCCTGGGATGGGGAAGAAAACACTGTCTACAAGAGCAAAGCGGGGATGGGGCCTGCCATTTACACGATGGATGGCGGCGCGATGAACGATCCCCGTCTGATCCGTTATTTCCAAACGATCGCCGAAGCATACGGGATCCCCTGTCAATTCCGCCAGCCGGCTTCAGGCAGAACGGACGCGGGAGAGCTTCATCTGACACAGGCAGGTTTCCCTGTCCTGTCCATGTCCGTTCCGGGACGTTATATCCACAGTGCCGCGGCTATCGCCCGCAGGTCTGACTGGGAAGCCCATCTGCAGCTGGTCACCGCGGTCCTCGCCAATTTTGACAAAGATCTCCTTTCCGGAGACAGAAGGTAAAGTAAAGGGGACGGTTACGCGTCAGCGGAACTGTCCCCCCGGAAAAGCTCTCACCCGGAAAAGGCACTCTGAAAAAGGGAGACGGTTCCATTCTCCGGAAAATAACTGTCCACGCCAGCCAGTTCTGAGCCGTAACAGGTTACTGATAAAAATTCAGCCTTCATACATGAGAAAGGTAAAAGACAATGAAAGAACTGATTGAAAAATTAACACACACATTCGGTCCGTCCGGTTATGAAAAACGCATACGCGACCTGATCATTGAACAGATAAAAGATCATGTTGATGATTATTATGTTGACGCGATGGGAAATCTCATTACACGCAAAGGGACAAAACAGCCCGGCGGGAAACGTGTCATGATATCGGCTCACATGGATGAGATCGGCCTGATGGTCACCCATGTGGATGAAAACGGTTTTGCCTCTATTGCGCCCATCGGCGGCATGCGGCTTTATGCGGTCCTGACCAATCGTGTTATCTTTGAAAACGGCGTGGAAGGAATGATTTTCTCCCGTGACGTAAATTCCGGAAAAACGCCGTCAATGGATCAGCTGTATGTTGACACAGGAGCAAGATCCCGTGAGGAATCGAAAGTAAAGGTCGGAGATACAGCTGTCTTTGTCGGAAACTTTGTTGACATGGGTGACCGCTGGATGTCCAAGACCCTGGATGACCGCGTCGGATGCCTGATCGCGATCGAAACGATCAAAAGGATAAAGAATACGCCCAACGAGCTTTACTTCGTCTTCAGCGTACAGGAAGAGCTTGGACTTCGGGGGGCGAAAACAGCCGCTTACGGCGTCGATCCGGAGATCGGCATAGCCGTTGACGTTACGATGTGCAACGACACGCCGGGACTTTTGGATCACGCCCCGCGTATGGATGCCGGTCCCTGCATCAAAGCAAAAGACAGCTTCCTCATCGGCACACCGTGGCTGAACAACGCGATCTACGACGCGGCGGAACGGGCAGGCATCCCGTATCAGGTGGAAGTCCTGCGCGGTTCCGGTACCGATGCCGGTGCCATCAACCTGACCCGGTCCGGCGTCCCCAGCAGCGCCGTCTCCGTTGCCTGCCGTTATGTCCACTCAATTTCCGAAATGGTATCCGTCAACGACGTGACGCAGTCCATCACGCTGCTGACGGAATTCTTATCAAAGGAAATATCCCCTGCCCGGTAGTTTTTCGAAAACAACCGTCGTCAGGCCTTCTTCACGTTCAGCTTCACATCGATTTTTGAAGCTGCTACCGTGATATCAGCAAGACCGATAGCCCTGCCTCCATCAGAAAGCGCGATGGAGGCACTTTCATTCAGGATCGTCTCGATCTCGGCACAGCTCAGGTCTTTGAACATATCCGATAATCTGCCTTCACCCAGCTCATCCGAAAGCTGTTTTCCTGCTGTGTACATGCGGATCAGTTTCCTGCGGGTTTCCGCGTCAGGATTGCCGATATGATACTTCAGGTCAAAACGCCCGGCACGGATCAGCGCGGGATCCAGTGACTGGTAGGAGTTCGTCGCCCCGATCACAAGGATTCCGGAGGAAGGGCTGAAACCGTCCATCTCATTGAGCATCGTTGTGATGATCCGGTTGTTTTCCTTATCGATCCCGGTCCCGGCGTAATTTCTGCGCTCGCCGATGCTGTCGAATTCATCAATAAAGACAATGCATGGGCGGTTCCTTCGCGCCTTGCTGAATAATAATTTGATCTTCATGGCGCCCATGGACATAAGGGCACTCTGGAAATCGGCGCCTTTTGTCGCTATAAAATTCACTTTGCATTCTTCCGCCAATGCCCGGGCGAATAATGTTTTCCCGTTGCCGGGAGGTCCCTCCAGGATGATTCCCTTGATCGGACGGATCTTCTTTTCAGCGGCGGCTTTCGGGTCTTTCAGGAAATCCACCACGAGCATCAAATCCCGTTTGACGTTATCCATTCCGGCGATCTGGTCGAATTTCACCCCCGTATGATGGACGACCCGAAAAGTGCTCCGGTAAAGGGATACCAGTTTATAAATACCGAATCCCATCAATCCGATGAAAAACACGTCAAAGAGGAGGTCAAGATAGTAAGTCAGGCCGTCATCCTCTTTCGTATGGTCTGTAAGGATGATCCCTTTCAGGAGCAGTTCTTCCTTGAAACCATCCCTGTCCGGATTGTCCGTCCGGTACAGCGCATCCGACCCCGTGCTTTTGTAGGTAAGTTGGTCTTTATAAATGCCGACACTTTCGACCCGGCCGGCATCCAGTTCCGTGATAAAAGTCTTATAAGGGACCACCGTCCCTTTATTGAAATCTCCGAACGCCCAGATCCCCGCGCCGACAAGCAGGATCACAGCAAAAATAAGTAAAATCTTTTTATTCATTCCACCACCATCAAAGGTCCCTGAACATGACCGCCGGGTCTTTTACAGGCTCTTTCTGATAAACAGGAAAAATGCTCCGATCAGGGCAAAAACGACAGAAACCAGCAGACAATTCCGGATCGCAGCTGCCCATCCATGTTTGCCGGCATCCATGAAATCATAGGGATAGGCACTGTCAGTGAATTCCAGCGGGACTCCGTCTGCGGCACGGATAAAGGCATACACCGTATAAATAAGGGGGATGACGGTCCAGACCAATGCCCAGCTGTAACTCAGTTGTGATTTATCCGCGAAAATGAACCAGTCCAAGAGTGTCAGAAGCGGTACAAGATAATGGACAAGGATATTGCCTAAGGAATGAAAATTCGGGAATTCACCGTTTTCCTTCGGAGCTTTTTTTATCGCGGGTACGATAACAAAATGGAAGATCGCGAAAGTCAGGAAGATACTCATCGTCACGCTGTAAAACCAGATCTGCGAGAAAACGATCCTGCCGAAGAAACCGTCATAGCTGCCGCGGATCCGGATCACCTGCCGGAATAAAAAGAACATCACGACCAGCAGATTGCTGAGATTGGTATAATACCGGAAAAAATCCTTCCGGGGCTTACCCTTGAGCCACCCGGAATGCAGGATCATCCCGCAGGCTCCCATCAACACAATAACACACTCCAAAATGATCTGTACCGCCATTTTCCCTCCGCTGACATCTTTCACTGCCAACCACCAACTAATGACTATTGACTAATCCATTTACCAGCCGCTCGACATCGAACGGCTTTCCGGGATACCGCAGGTCCGCCAGAAACTCAACATTTCCTTTCGGACCGAGCAGCGGACTTTTCACCAGCCCGCGGCATTCATATCCGAACTCCATGGCAGACCGCAGCACATTCAGCAAAACACTTTTATGGACATTCGGATCCCGGATCACACCGTGTCCTTTCGCGGCTTCTTCCTGCCCCGCTTCGAACTGCGGCTTGATCAGTGTGATCAGGCGTCCGGGTTCATCCATGAACCAGCCGCAGATCACCGGCAGCAGGATGCGCAGTGAAATAAAAGACGCGTCGCAGACCGCGAGCTCGATCCGCTCCGGAAGCAGCTTCACATCCCGCGCGTTTGTTTTTTCCATGGAAATGACCCGGGGATCATTGCGCATTTTCCAATGCAGGACACCGTAACCCACATCGATGGCATAAACCTTCGAAGCCCCGTGCTGCAGCAGGCAGTCTGTGAACCCGCCTGTGGAGGCCCCCACATCCGCACAGACCGCGCCGTGCACATCCAGCAGATCGAAAGCTTCCAACGCCCCCATCAGCTTTTCCCCGCCGCGGGAAACGAAGCGCGGGCCGTGATCGATCGTGATCTCCACATCCTCCGGAAACTGCTGCGATGGCTTGATGACCATATTCCCGTTCACCCGCACCTCACCGGCCATGACAAGCTTTTGTGCCAGTGTCCGGCTCTCCGCCAATCCGCGGTTTTGTATCAAAACATCCAGTCGTTCTTTTGCCATAGTTCCTTATGCTTTCATCATGCTTTCCGTATCTCAATATCATTTTCCCGATAATTATATCATTTTATTCATCAGAAGTTATCTGCAGCAAAACGATACATGGGACAACGGGGACGGTTCACTGGGACAACGGGGACGGTTCACGGGTGTCCCAGGCTTGGGACACCCGCGAAATGTCCCCGTTGTCCCAAGCCGCGATACATAACCGAGACAAGATGATCGAATCGTCATTTCTTCGGTGACTGATGCAGTTCATTGATCAGTGACGAACAGGAATCAGTGTGGGACATCGGGGACGGTTCACGGGTGTCCCAGGATTGGGACACCCGCGAAATGT
>DAIMGK010000056.1:0-26154 GCA_036723985.1 Flexilinea sp. | reverse complement strand
TCTGGATCTCACCCAGGTCACCGTTCTTCGCCAGTTCATGGATCTTGCGGAAGTTATGGTCAAAGCGGCGGTTGAAACCGATCTGCATTTTTACGCCTGCTTCTTTTACGACTTTTTCGGTCTCAAGAATTTTTGCTACAGAGGTATCGATCGGTTTTTCGCAGAAAATATGTTTGCCGGCTTTGGCTGCTTCCATCGCGATATCTGCGTGGGTGTTTGTAGGAGAGCAAACAAAAACAGCCTGGATCGTGGGATCTTCAAGGATCTTGTGATAATCTTCATAATAATTCGGGATACCGAATTCTTCAGCAGCCTTTTTTGCGCTTTCAACAAATTTGTCGGAAATCGCAACCAGTTCCGCTTCAGGGACATTATTGGTCAGGGACTTGGAATGAACACGGCCGATGCGGCCGGCGCCGATAATACCAACACGAACTTTTTCCATTAGATTCTCCTTAAAATAGCAAAGAAATTCTTTGCAAACGTTTACTATACATAATCATATCATCATTTTTCCAATTTTCATCTTATTTCTGTCATAAATTGGCATTATAAATGTCATATTTTTATTATTGTTTATTATTGTTTTTATGTATTCAAAATAAATTGTGAGGGAAACTTTTAAAACTGAAACCCGACCGGCATAATGATTTTCAAACTATAAGATATAATTCTGTATAGTTCAGAAATAACGCTGTGTGTCTATCCCAAAAAGGGGAACCCTTTCCTGATTTTTACATTACGGATGTGTCGGTCCTATAAAAAGACGGTTCAAAAAAACACATGCTCTGAATAATTAGATTCTTTGTAACATAACGATTGGAGGATAATAATGGAAGATCTGAAAGTTGTATATTGGGCAGAGAACCAGGTCGAAGCAGACCTGATCTGCGGATTGATAAAAGAATGCGGTATTCCCTGCGTTCAAATGAAAGAATCACTCGGAAGGTCGCTGGGACTGTCATTCGGAATTCTCGGTCAGGTCGCTCTGGCTGTTCCCGAATCCCGGGTGCCTGAAGCCGAAGCTATTCTCATCGATATGGATACACCGATCGAAGATGAAGCTGACGATGTTGATGAAAACAAAGAAGAAGCCTGAGATCAGACGGCAGACATCAGACATTAGATGGATCAATATGACTTTTTCATGAAATTATGGATAAGTCCCGGATCACAGTTATAAGCTTGAAAACTACAGCTTATGATCAAAAAGGTGCCATATGAAACACGACATTCTGATTAAATACAAACCGGAGATCACAAAGGACCAAAAGGTCCGCTTGATCCCCGATATCGAAGCGTTATTTAAAAATACTATGGAGATACCGGGAATACATGGGGTCAGACTCTATCCGAACGTGGTCGAACGGGAAAACCGCTATGATCTGCTGATCGAAATCGACATGGATCGGGATGCACTGGAAACGTACGACAGCTCTGTCTGGCATCAGCAATGGAAAGAACAATACGGAAGCCTTCTCGAAAAAAAGGCCATTTTTGACCATGAATGAATAATATGTAGGAAATAATTAAAACGATGTGACCGCTGCATTGCGCGGTCACATCGTTTTATGATCACTTTGACTGATCAAATAAATCAAAGAAACTTGCCTGGACCCAGCCATCATCAGGTTTTTCTTTCTGTGGTTTCTCCGCTTTCGGCTCCTGTTTTTTTAATTTCTTTGCAGTCTGTTCCTTCGACAGTTCCTTCATTGCATTATCATAAAATTCCCGGATTTTTGATGATTGATCATCGGGGAGAGATTCAATATACCGGAGTTCATACGGGAAAGGCGTTTGTATATACGAAATATTTACAACATCCGTTTTTATTTCCGCATTCGCTATGACAGCCCCGAAACGTTTTAATCCGTATTCTTCAGGCAGTTCGATCATGAAACCGGTTTCTGTTTTCCGGATCTCCACCGGGACACCCCATGCTTCCGCCTCTTCACTAATTCCGGAAAAGAAACTGCCGGCATCAGCCGGTTCTTCTGAAGGCAGATCGATAAAACATACATAATAATTATCTTTGGTTATATGGTCGAGATCCTTTAGATACACGAATTTTTTGAAGAATCCGCACCGGCTCATACCAGAGAAAATGATTTCCTTCAAAGCCCTTTTATTGGCTTTCTGTTCATTTACGATATGTTCCGATGTTTTATAATAGTCCGCTGTTTGTTTGATCAGATTTTCCATACTTTTTTCTCAGGAATGATTTTAAAAGATACAGGTTTTTACAGCAGTACAGATCTGCGATTTGATAAATCTTCTGCGGATCAAGACGATTGATCTTACGCTTGCCGATCCCGATCTCCTCAAACATCAATGTTTTCAGTTCTTTCAGGTTCGCCGCGGGAGATAACTTATACAGCTCGTCGCAAAAGGCTTTCTCAGGAGTTGCCATAATATAGCTGTAACCATTTTCGTAATAAACGGTCAGTCCTTTTGAGAAAACCTTTTTCGGAATATCCCGGTAAGTAAAGGTCCCGAAAGCTGTCTCATGTACTTTTTCTTTCCGTTTGCCGAAAGCGGCACAGGTCACGGGATATTCTTTCTGTGGTATCAATCCGTACCGGGAAAGAGCGAATTCAAAAGATATATAAGAAGGACCGTAGATACTGCCGGCAAGGTAATGAGCAGGCGTATTTCTGTCATCCTCGTATAGCCCCCGTATGATCGGAATCAGAAGGCCTTCACTGACCATCCGGCCTATCTTTGCTTTCGGATTCACATAATCCGGGAGCTCGGAAATTAATAATGCTGTCGTCTTTATCATAGTTCTAATTATAAAGCACAATTTTCCATTGTGTTGATTCTGCTCCAATTCTGCGCCTTATAATTTACGGATATTCCTCAATGTAATCAATAATAAATTCATATATACCGTTTAAACCGAATGGCTCATAAATAAAGATCCTGTTTCCATCCAGCCAAAATCCATTTGACTCGGGCATATCATATTGATTATATACGGTATCATGACATCGGTCCTGAGATACAGGAATATCCGGTCTGTATTTCAGCTCTGTTTTGCTGTTAGTATATCCACCGCCGTCGTGCTGTGATTCCTGAATATGGTATTCAAATCGGATATGATCCGCAGTTTCATATCCTGTCAGATCATCATATCCATGAGGGTGATCTTCATAAGAAATTCTCATACCATCATCAGCGATCACCATTCCTCGGAAAGGATAACCTTCCTCCCCATCAAGATGGATCTTCCCTGCTGTTATGAAAACATACCTGTATTCTTTAAATTTTCTTGCGGAATCCCGCGGATCGTCAGAGTGTCTTTCAAAAAAAATATGCCGCATATCTTCAAACAATATACCGTCTTTGTATTTCGTCTGAAAGGTATCTGCCGCTTTTTTATTCCCGGCTTCAGCAGTTTTATTTTTTGTTCCATCTGATCCCGTATTGCCGTTTATGAAATCATTATTGCGTTCACTGAGTATGTTATTTTCAGTCTCGTCATCCTTCTCTTCTTTACCAGCGAACAGAATACAGGAACATAACACAGTCAAAAATAATCCGCCCCAAAAATATCCACTGGCATTTGAACCTCTGAAACCGACCAACAGACCGCCAAGCCCAGCACACAGCCCGATGATCGCTATGGAACGCGTAAAATTATCCATCTTATTTTTCCTTTTTTAAATTATGCATGGCATCTTTGCAGACATTTATCAATTCACAAACCGAACTTTTTCGTCTGACCATGTCGGGTCCTTAACAGAAAATTTTGTACAGCCCAATAAAGTACCGGTCCAGTTTGGGACTAAAAAAAATCCGTCTTGAATTATTGTTCTGTTATTAATTATATCCTGAAACAAGCCCCAAAAAACAGACAAAAAAAACCGCTCTTTGTATTATACTTATAAATGTGGTTTTTTTACCGGATTCAGAGGGCCGGAAATCCGGTATTCACCGGAACCGCTGCAAACGGAAATCAACATAAATTGGCAATTGTCTGGCGGAAAGATTTTTGAGCCACTGCACAAACAGGCACAAGTGAAACCCGGAGAAGAATGCCGGTCATCGGGATATGATACAAAGGGGGATATCTAATCATGGAATTAATGGATCTTCGTTCGATATTTGTCGCAAACGGAATCGGCATTTTCATCCTGCTGATACTTCTCTATGCTTCCCATGCAAGGATCCTGAGAGATCATCTCGAAGACAGAGTATATTCCTTCCTGATTTTCGGAGTGATGGCCGGTTGTTTTTGTGAAGCATTCTCCTATGCCATAGACGGTAAAGTATTCCCTTGCTCAAGGATCCTCAATTACGCTGCAAACACATACCTGTATTCATGCAATCTGATGCTGCCGCTGTGTGTGCTTATCTACTCCGATCTTCGTCTATACGAAAATCCAAGCCGGATATGGAAACGGTATAAACCTCAGATCATATTGGGAGCGGTCATGATCTCTCTCAATATCATAAACTTTTTCACTCCGATCATCTATTATATTTCTTCCGAAAATATTTACTCACGCCGACCGCTCAGCTATTCTTTCTATGCTGTGATCATGTATTTCCTTATCTCCACAATTTTTCTGATCCGCTCTTATGAAAAACAGAACGGTACACGGCCGTTTCTGAATATTTATATATTTATGTTCCCCATTCTGATAGGGGCCGGACTGCAGTTCATGTTCTACGGCCTTTCACTTGCATGGGTCAGCTCCGCGATCGGCCTGGTTGGCCTTTTTATGATGATGCAAAATGAACTTGCGTATATGGATCCGCTTGTGGGAACTTATAACCGTCAATATATGAATTACATTCTCGATACATGGATCCATCGGGGAGAACCTTTCGCGGGCGTAATGGTAGATATCGACAGGTTTAAACAGGTCAACGACAACTACGGCCACGCTGAAGGGGACCATATCCTGAAGATACTAGCGGACATACTCAAAGCTTCCCGAAGAGAACAGGAATGGGTATTCCGCTTCGCGGGAGATGAATTCATTATATTAAAACTGACGCACTCGGAAGATGAACTCAAAGCATATATGGCAGAAGTAAACCGCAGAGTTGATGAGTATAATCGCCATGATCTTCCGTACCGGCTTGCGCTGTCGTACGGTATAAGCAGTTTCAAATCCGGAGAACTCGATTCTTTCATGAGGGATATGGACACCAAAATGTATGCCATGAAGGAAGGCCACCATGCCCATGAACAGGAATTTAGTCATTAGTCATTAGTCAATAGCCAGTAGTCGATATCTGGTGTTTGCCGGTTGATTGGAGAGACTTTTTCAAGATATATCGATAGATCAGACTTATTGATAATAAAAAGTCCGTCCTTCGAAAATCAGGGCGGACTTTTTTTCAATCAATTGTCACAGTTATTCGATTGCGATCGTCTTCCTTTCAGGAATCTTTGGCTGGTCTTTTCTGGCAATGGTCAGGCTCAAAACACCGTTTTTGAATCCTGCTTTGATATCTTCTTCCGTAAGATGTTCGCCTACATAGAAACTGCGCTGCATCGCGCCCGCATAGCGTTCCTGGCGGATAACTTTCCCTTTCTTGTTGGTGTCATCCTCATCAAGGCCTTTAGCGGCTGTGACAGTCAGGTAACCTTCCTTTAATTCAAGGGTGATCTCATCCTTGCTGAAACCAGGAAGATCGATATCGACTTCGTAATGGTCATCATGTTCACGGACATCGGTCTTCATCAGTCTGTCAGCATGTTTCCCGTAAAGCTTCCGTTCCGTGCGGTCAAAATCACGGAATTCCGGAAAATTGAACCAATCATCAAATAAATTTTCTCTGAAAAGGCTTGGCATTAACATAGTAAACTTCCTCCTTACTCATTCAACCTTTTTTGTTTCAGAGCATGGGGAAGGAGGGTTTGGACTTCCGGGTCTTTGGACCCTTCAGTCTTCTCTATTCCTCTGTTCCTTATTTATGTTAATGATAATAGATCGGCTTCGTCTGAAACAGAGCAGATTTTTGTCAGAATTATGTCAAAAAAAGCTGCCGGAATTATGCAATAAACCGACATAAGGATTACGTTTTGAGGGTACTGTGTTATTCAGGAAAACACTGTATAATAATTTAAATGATCGATTACAGAATATCGGAAGGAAATGACTGCCGCAAAGGCAGAGGAGTCAAAAAGCAGTCCGGATCTGACACGGGAGTTTGGGCCGCGAAGCTCCTGTCACGGTTTTAAACAGGTTCGAATACTGCAACCCTATGCCGGACAGGTATCAAGGGTCCGGAGATCAGTCAGGTAAAGCGGTTATGTCAAACACACGATAAATCGTTTTTACTCCTTTTATAACTTATGATCCGGTTCGCAATGCTCTACAAGTGAAAAAATTATGTTTTGGGACAATATTTCGTCATTATATGATCTTTTTGAGAATGTCTATAACAGAAGAGTTTATAACGGCACCGGAAAAAAGGTCGCGGAGCTGATCGAATCATCGGATGCGGTGCTGGAATGCGCCTGCGGTACAGGGGCGATCAGCAGATATATCGCGCCGAAATGCCGGAATCTTACAGCGACGGATTTTTCAGAGGGGATGCTGAGACAGGCAAAGAAAAAATGCCAAAATTATGATAATGTGGTTTTCGGGAAAGCGGATATCACGCATATTGAATATCCCGATCAGAGTTTCGACAAGGCAATTGCCGGGAATGTGATCCATTTGCTTCCCCATCCGGAAATTGCCATGAAAGAGCTGGAACGTGTGGTTAGATCAGGCGGAATGATCATTATTCCCACATATATCAACAAGTCAAAAGATTCAAGCAGGATGGCGGTCAGGTTTCTCGAAATGCTGGGGGCAAGTTTCAAACGGCAGTTCGATCCTGATTCCTACAAAGCGTTTTTCGATGGTCTGGGCTATAAAGACGCGGATTATTATATCGTGGATGGAAAAATGCCGTGTATGATCGCGGTTATCACAAGAAAATAAAATTTCCGGTCAAAGCCCGTATTTTCAAAAAAATTTTTCTCCGGCTCAAACCTGAATCGTCCGGATTTATTGAAAATAACCCTGTTGAGGTAAAAAATGAAACTGAAAGTATTGCCATTTGATCTTACAGTCTGCAAGGTAATATCGGTCACGGATATAGACCTGAATAAAGATTTCTTTTTTATCGGCAAAACCGATGAGGAACTTTCGCTTGTCTGCCGAACAGAAGATACACCGGACAACACATCGGAGCGTGATGACGGATGGAAAGGATTCCGCATCGAAGGAATACTCGATTTTTCTCTTATCGGCATCCTCTCAAAACTGTCCGCGATCCTCGCGGAAAACGGGATCGGCATATTCGCCGTATCCACCTACAATACAGATTATATTCTTGTAAAAGCGGATAACTTTATACGCGCTTTACAGCTGCTTTCCGCGTCAGGATATGAGATATCCGAATAATGAACATAAGAGCATGATCAGTGAAAATTATTTCACGTTATAATATTCATATATCCTGCAGTAATCAAAAAGGAACGGTGTTTATGGAAAAGAATAAGTGGTGGCAGAGCAGTGTTGTTTATCAGATCTATCCAAGAAGCTTTCAGGACAGTAACGGGGACGGAATCGGAGATATACCCGGTATTACAAAAAGGCTCCCATATATTGCTGAGCTGGGCGCGGATGTGATCTGGCTTTCACCGGTTTACGCGTCACCGAACGATGACAACGGATATGATATCAGCAATTATCAGGAAATCATGTCTGAATTCGGTACAATGGCGGATTTTGACGAGATGCTTTCAACTGCCCATAAGCTTGGGCTGAAGATCGTCATGGACCTGGTAGTAAATCACACGTCAGATGAGCACAGCTGGTTTCAGGAATCAAAAAAATCAAAAGATAATCCTTTCCGCGATTATTATATCTGGCGAGATCCGAAAGCCGGAATGAAAGGCGGAGACCCCGGTGCTGAACCTAATAACTGGGGGTCCTGCTTTGGCGGAAGCGCATGGCAATATGATAAGGGTACAGGGCAGTACTACCTCCACCTTTTCTCAAAAAAACAGCCGGATCTGAATTGGGATAATCCCAAAGTCCGTGATGAAGTATTCTCCATGATGACCTGGTGGCTGGAAAAAGGCGTTGATGGTTTTCGTATGGATGTGATCAGCCTGATTTCAAAACCTGAAGGATTACCGGATGGGACTCCGTCGGCGACCGGATATGCGAGCTGGTCGATCTGTGCCACGGGACCGCATCTTCACGAGTACCTGCGTGAAATGAACAGCCGGGTACTTTCTAAATACGATACTATTACAGTCGGCGAGTGCCCGGGTGTGCCGATGGAGGAGGCGAGAAATTACGCTTCCCTGGATGGCTCTGAGCTTAATATGATATTCCAGTTTGATCATATGTCTACCGAATATGATCCGCAAATCGGACGGTACGGCATATACAGCATCAAACTTCCTCCGCTGAAAGAAGCCATAAATAAATGGGAAACAGGGCTGGAAGGTTATGCCTGGAATTCCCTTTACTGGGATAATCATGACCAGCCCCGGGCTGTTTCACGATTCGGGAACGATACTCCCGAATACCGTGAGATCTGCGCTAAGATGCTCGGCACCTGCCTGCACCTGATGAAGGGTACGCCCTATGTGTATCAGGGAGAGGAATTGGGAATGACGAATTGTCCCTGGAACAGTCTGGATGAGATCAATGATATCGAATCGTTAAACAATGTCCGGCAGAATATCGCGAAGGGACTTGTAAAAAAAGAAGATGCCCTCGAGATCATGCGCAGACAAAGCCGCGATAACGCGAGAACGCCGATGCAGTGGGACGACTCGGATAACGCCGGCTTTACCACAGGGACGCCATGGCTTCGCGTGAATCCGAATTATGTTTCAATAAACGCCGAAGATCAGACCGGCAGGAAAGATTCCGTATATCAATATTACCGTGAACTGATCCGCCTTCGGAAGGAAAACGAAATTATCGTACAGGGCAGTTTCGAATTGCTTTGCCCTGAAAGTGATGAGATTTTTGCCTATGTCCGTACACTTGGGGAAAAGAGAGTGATCGTGGTTTGTAATTTTACGGATCATCCCGCCGCATTTTCTTTATCGAAAGCGTTTGCAGGCGGAAAACGAATCATTGGGAACTACAAAGACCGGGCATCTTTTGAAACGCTTCGTCCGTATGAAGCGTATGCATTGGAAATATAATAACAGGTAACCGGACAAAAATATTGCAGGTAATATTTTTGTCCGGTTTGTTTTTTTATCGGACGAAAGCGGTGTAATATCGCTTCCGGTTTTTCGAATTGTATCATGTTGATCTCTGCTCCGGCTGCATCAAAACATAATTTTGTTGTTTTACTCAGAAAATATTCTGAAATTTGAAAATTCAGCCTACAATCGGCGTTGCAAAATACAGCTCACGGAGATGCTTTTCCGCAGCCAGCTGTTTTTTCTGTACACCGCTGATGCTTTTCGCTGTAATACCGACGAATGATTTCAGCGGCTGAGGTTCTCCGAAAAACCCCATGCGCCCTTTGAGGATAAATTGTTCATCTTCAGACAAAGCTTCCAATGCTTTATTCAACCGCATCAAAATGATCTCCATTTCGATTGCTTCTTCGATCTGTTCAGCTGTAACGGCATCGATATCCGTGAGAACATCTCCGAATTCCGTATCACTGTCTTCTTTATCCAAAGGAGCCTGGAGACTGATCTGCGGACGGCACGCAGCAAGCAACTTTTCCGAGTCATTGCCAATGAGGTCTTCGATTTTTTCAAATGAAGTATCCGCTTTCTGTTTGGCAGCGTTCAGACGTAAAAGATTTTCTTCAGGAATGCGGAGCGCGTAACAGGTCCTGGCGTTTTCCCGCAGCATTTCGTTCCTCAGGCAATTATGGGCATAAGTACCGAAGCGGAATCCTTTTTCCCAGTCGAATGTCCGTGCGCATGCGCAAATCACTTTCAATGCTGTCTGCTGATAATCCTCAAGATCATTTACACCGTATTTATTTTTCCGCCAGGTTTCATAAGCAAATTTCATTGCCCTGGGAACATTCGCGTTCACCAGTTGTTCATAGGCAATTTCACCTTCTTCCATCAATGCTTCCAGTTTTTTCTGCTCTGTTTCAGACAGATGATCATTATGAAGGAGTTTCTCCTTTGCCGCATTTCCTGACTTGATTTTTTTTGAGAGCAGGATTTCTTCATCAAAGTTCAGGTTATGATCATTTTTTTCGCCGTATGTATTGTTGTTCATTGTATTCTCCTTTTTCTTTCAGCCGTTTGAAAATTTTTCAAACTCACCGTTTTTTTCACTGACAACCGGATTATAAGCAAAATGCCTCCGCAAAGGGTCGCCTGCAAGGCGACAAATAAATCCTCTTCCGATTGAACTTTGAAAAAATAATAAAAGGGGAAAATGAACAGCGCGATGAGTATCAGGAATGTAAAATATCGAATAAAAACATCCCGCATTTTTTGTGTTATGCGGGATGTTTTTCCTTCTGAGTGGTTTTAGAGGATAATATCTTTCAATTTCCGTTTCGGAACATAATGTGTATCTTTATCATCGCGGTAATAGTTCAGGCTCTCTCCGTTATCAACTTCTGTCAGGACGATTTTTTCATCCGGTTTTCCGAAAGCAACGATCAGCATCGGTACGATGTTTTCCGGAAGCCCCATTGTTTCAGAAAGTTTCTTCGGACTGAAATTGCCTATCATGATACCGCCAAGATCCTTTTCTGCCGCGGCAAGAAGCATGGTCTGGGCAGCGATCCCGACATCTCTGAGATATCTGTTCAGATCCGGATCCCAATCGGTATTCTGGCAGATCACGATAAAAGCCGTTGGACATTTTCCGGGATGCGGCAGTTTCATTTGAGGGAGTCCCCTCGCCCAGCCTGTTAATGGCTGGATCCTATCAAGATCGGATTGTTCGTAAGCAAGAAGATACTGAAACGGCTGCCGGTTCACACTGGAAGGGGCGAAGCGTGCGCAGTCGACAAACTCCAGCAGTTCCTCCCGTGAGATCCTTCGTGTCTCATCGTATCCGCGATAGCTTCTGCTCTTTTTAATCAGTTCTTTTATCATTTTGTATATTTCCTCCACTTAGTGCATAATTTTCAAAATAATTCCGTAATTAGGATGACATTCCCTGCATGGCGCGTAATCCTATGATCCAGTGTTTGCGAAAGTCAAACTTTGCAACAGCTGTTAACATGCAGCGGCATTGTCAGGTTAGCTGGGATCACAAATTCGGACCCGGTATCAAATCTCCGTTGGAAACATTTCCGAAAATCCGGGATACTCTTCGAACCAGTAATCATCCTGATCAGGTTCTTCCGGAAGCCATTCATCTGAATCAGACTCTGCTTCAACAGGCACAGCGGCAGTTTTACCGACCGGTACAAGTTTGACTTTTCCGAAGCAATCCAAAAAACAGATGTAACAGTCAGGATCTTCACCCAGTGTTATTTGCACTGCCCGGCGATAATTATTGAGCTGTTTTTCGTGATCTTCAACAGCTTTGTTCAGGTCTTTCATGTCTTTCAGTTCGTCCGTTTTGAAGTCTATGATCGTGTAACCACCCTCATTTTTCAGCAGAAGATCGATAATACCGTTCACGGAAAAATTACGTTTTGTATAAGAGAACGGGATCTCATGCCATTTTTCATCCGCGGACTCGATCAGTTTTCGCGCGTCACAGTCTTTGAAACGGGAAAGAAGGAGTTTCGCTTTTTCGACCACTGCCTGTTGTTCATCAATGTCAAGATTATCGGTCTGAACCAAGATCTTTTTGAAAGCTTCCTGCAGTATCGGATCTGTTCCGTCCTCATCCGGAAAACGCCATAATTCCATTCCTTTATGTACCAGTTTCCCGACAGTCAGTGCTGCCGTATGATCTGGACGCCTTTGTTTCGCCGGTCTTTCGGGGAGCGGATCCAGCAAAGTGCAGTCCATACTGACTTTCATTTCAGAAGCGGACTCATCCGGTGAGAAGGACGGAGCCTCGGGGAGTTGAGAACAGCAGCGAATCATGACTGTCTGTCCGTCGATTCCCCATGCAGGTCCGAAATTGTCGCCAGTCTGTATCAATTCATCCGGTACCTCCTCAATAATTCTTTTCAGCCAGCTGTCTTTCGAACTGCCCGCAGCCGGTTTATCACCGCATAGGATCAGCCGGTATTCCGCACGGGTCGCGGCTACATAAAATAGACGCAGCCATTCGGCTTTTTCTCTGTCATTTACCAGCTTCTGCGCGTCCGAATAGCGCGGTGTTGCCGGTGAACTGTAAAATACCGGAGCCCCGGATGCATCCTCAGCAAATTGCGGGGAATGCTGACGTGAAATATTCTCCGCGATGATGGTGACCCTGAATTCCAGCCCCTTTGCCTGGTGGATCGTCATGATGCGGACCGCACCGTTGTTATCGGAAGGAGCTTCACCTTCCCTTGCTCCCGTCTCTTTGATACTCTCCAGATAATCCAGAAATTCGGAAACTGAGGTCAGACCCGATTCACGGGCGGCGGGAAGAAGTTTGTCAAGGTTCAGCCATGCCCTGTCACCGGAATCATATGCAAGCATGGTGCGGATCCCTGTCAGACGATAAGCTTCCTCGAGGACCTCATCCAATGGCACCTGTCCGGAAAGGCGGATCAGACTTTTCAGGATAAAGCGAGCTTTTTCCAGCTTCTCCTGTTGATTTTCTGTTTCAAAGCTGAAGTTCTCATCTGTCAATGCCTGATAGAAAGACAACTTAAGTCCGCCCTTGTTTGCATACCTGTATAGCAGAGCTGTCATATCGAGTGAAAAACCGATGGACGGACTCAAAAGAAAACCTGTAAGCACGGCATTGTCATAGGGGTTTTCAGCCGCGCGGAGCGTATTCAGGATATCCCTGATTTCGGGCCGGTCATAATAGCCTTTTCCTGCCACCGTCACATAAGGAATATGCCATGCCTCCAGGGCGTTTTCAAACTGTTTGAAATCATTCGAATTACGGCATAGTATAGCGGCATCGTTCCAGGTGTGAAGAAGTCCTGCATCCATCAGTTCGGAAAGGCGTTGGGCAAGCATCCTTCCGACACATTCACCTTCAGGGTCATCCTCCTTTTGTTCGATATCCCCGAGAAGAATTTCGATACTCGGTGAAACTTTCGGGAGCGGATCCGGTTTTTTACGTTGTTCTTCCGAAACTTTCATTGCCTCGTATGCGGCATAGTATTCTTTTTCTGAAAGGTCGTCATCTTTCATGACCTTTTCCAAAAGGCCGCCCATGGGCAAGAGCAGTTCAGGTTCAGTACGATATGTTGTGTTCAGCAGGACCTCTTTGCCATCATATTCTTTCACTTCCGTACCGCGCCGGTCGAAGAGAGCTACGTTGGTTCCCCGGAAACCGTAGATACTCTGCTTTTTATCTCCTACGGCGAAAAGACGGTCATGTGACTGATCCAGAAGCGAAAACAATTCAGCCTGCGCGTCATTTGTGTCCTGGAACTCATCCACCAGTAGCGCTCTGACCTGTGAAGTCCATGCCGACCGCACATCCTGACGTGTCTTAAGCAGTTCCAGGGTCAGGCTTTCCATAGCCTCAAAATCGATCATCCCGGACGAATCCAGCAGCTTCATGTATTCGTTTCGGACAGAAGGCCAAAGATTTCTCAGGATTTTTTCTGTCTCATCATACTGTTCCCAGAATGATTTGTACCATTCTATGCCGCGTCCTTTATCATCGATTTTCAGAAACGGAAAATCGATCAATAATTCATCACGGAATTTTTTGGCATTGGCTCTTAACTGCTTATTCCCCTGACTGAAATTCCATTCGAGGAAAGGTCTGTAAACACAGGCGGCAGCGTCGGCAGGATGATGATCACCTTGCAGCATCTTCATGCCTTCATCATAAGCTTCAATCATTTTGCGGATATTGTCCGCCAGATTTCCCGCCCGCTTGTCAAAATCAGTGCTTTCGATATCTTCCCTGTATTCCCTGATGATTTCTGAATATTTCGGCAGGGAAAGTGCCTCTATAAGTTTTGCCTGCAGGTAGCTGACACTCTTTTCTCCCGGCACCGCCATTAACGCGTCGGTCCTAGTCCTGTTTTTAAGCATTTCCGTAAGGATCTTTGTCAGTCTGTTCCCGTCATAAAATGTCAGCAGGACTTCATAATCCCGATCCGCGGAGATGCGGGATATGGTTTCCTCAACGACCTGTTTGATCAGCAGGGCCGCGCTATTCTCATCCAGTACGGTAAAGGCCGGATCAAGGGCGGCTTCCGCCGGATGCGCACGCAGGATACGTGCGCAGAGGCTGTGGATCGTTCCGATGTTGGCACTGTCCATCTCATTCAGACGTTCCAGCCAGAACCGTTTTTCATCCTCATCACTTTCCTGCATATAAGCCAGATCCATCATCTGTTTCCGGATGCGGCTCTGCATTTCACGGGCAGCTTTCCGTGTGAACGTCACTGCGGTTATATCTGATGGATGCCATGTCCGGTTTTCATCAAGGAGAAGAAGATAGCGGGCAACCAGCGTTTTTGTCTTGCCGCTGCCGGCCCCGGCCCGTACAAGAACATCACGGTCGATGGTTTCAGCCGCTTCCCGCTGCTCCGGGGAAAGATCCTTCAGGATCACTTCTTTTTGTTTACCCATAAAATTCCCTCCTTGCGAATTTCCTGCACCATCCTGCGGCAGGACAGTAGTCAGGGCAGGTCCCTCCTGCCGGCATTGCGGGGAAAGCAGCGTCACGGATCCCTTCGGTAAACCTGTTCAGGAATTCGATATTCGGGATCGTTTCATCTTCTTCCGTGTCATAAATCAAGTATTCTTTGACTGATTTATTGTTTATGCTCCAGTACATTCCTTCGCACTTAGTACCCATATGAAGGGCATGGACAACAGCCGCGGCGTATACACCTGCCTGAATATGGGAACCCGCTTTAATTTCTTCTTTGCCGAAACCGGACGCTCCTGTCTTGTAATCAACTACACGAAGAAGCCCGTCGTCTCTTTGGTCGACTCTGTCTATTATCCCGCGGATCCGGATCGGACCGGCATCCGTTTCAACCGTCAGCGGATCTGTACTGCCATTCCCTTCGTCGGGATAACCGAATTTCATTTCCGCTCCGACACTGGTCCATCTGCTGTTTACGGGCATTTTCGATTTTTTCGCGTCAAACATTTTTTCGATGGACTCCAGCAGCTTCTCCCTGTATTTCTCTTTTTCATATTCCCAGAGTTCTGATTCAATAAAACCGAACTCCCGTGGAGCCGTTTCAAAGACTTTGTCAATGTTCGCATTTGCATTTTCCAGTGCTTTCTCTTTGGAACTGTATACAGTACCGGGTGGAAATGTCAGTTCCATTACCTTATGGTTCAGCGAGCCGATCTGTGCGGCATCCATTCCGGTTCCCGGTTCCTGAAGCTGTTCCAGTCTGAGTTTCTTCATGAGGAAATACTTAAACGGACAGGTCAGCCACGTTTCGATGACGGAACAGCTGTAGGGCACAGCATCCTTTACCGGATCTGAAATTGAAGATTTTAATGAGGAATATGTTCCGGGATCATATTCCCCGCCTGTCTGCATGCGTACGCGCTCCAGTTCGTTCCATGCATTATGAAGTTCCTCCTGCAATTTTGAAGGATCGGAAATAGCAATTTCATCGGGAACATCTTTATATCCGCTTCGGGCAAGGCGGAAGGCAAGCTCGTCCGCTGAAGCGGCTGTCACGTCCATGTTCTCGGTTACCGTAAGCAGGTTCTTATCTTTTCCGAGTTTTTCGCGGATGGTCTGCCAGAAGATCGATGCAGGCCATTCTTCTCCTTTATCGGTTTTCTGCGGCCGGGTAATGACAAGGCCTGTATCAGAACGCGTGACTGCATGGTGAAACAGCAGATGCTGATCCATATCCCGGGACAGTCCGAGTTTTTTCCTCAGTTCATTTGAAAGGATCAGATCCTCATGCTCGGCACGCGGAAAGACCCCTTCCGAAAATCCGGTAAGAATGATGAGCTTCCAACGGCATCCGCTGGTCTGACCGATATCTCCGACAAAGACACGGTCCGCGGCAAATTCCTGCTCTGTCTGTACTGCAGCGTCAATTTCCGATTCCAGTTCGGAAAGGAACTCTTCATAAGAAGCCGCAGACCGGTCCAGCATATTTTCACAGAAAACGATCCGTTTCAGCAGCGATTTAAGATCAGCTTCAAAGGACTTCCCTTTTTTGTCTTCGATCTGTTCATAAAAGTGGATCGAATCCAGAAGGTTTTCCAGCCAGTTCATCCATTCAGACCGGGATCTCACTCCTGCCGGAGGAGTAACCTTTTCAGTAAATTTCAGAAAGCTATCAAGGATCCGTTTCATTTTCTTCGGATCGGGATATTCATAAACTTTTCCCTCATCAGATTCTTCATCATCAGAGTTTTTCTTGTTTCGGCTTTCTGCCGCGGAACTCATTGCTTTTGAAAAAGCGGAGTTCCATTCTTCCGTTCCGCTGATAATGTTCATTTTTCTGCCGACCTGATCAATGACATACAAGTCCGCACTGTAATCACCGCCGGAAGGATCTTTCGGATCCTTACATCCCGAGAAAAACGGCAGACGAAGGACGGACAGTACTTTCATTGTGTCAAAATCCGGATAAAGATGCAAAAGACGCTTCAAAGCGGATGCAGCCGGTGATTTGGAAAGCGGTACTTTCTGAGAAAACCGCAAGGGGATCCCCATTTCTCGTCCGAACTGCCGGAATATCGGCGCATATGCATTCATATCAGGAACAAAAACGGCACATTCATTTGGCCGGATCACGGCACCGGGCCGTTTATTGCTTTCGATGATCCTTTTCTTCAGTTCACGCAAAGCTTCCCGAACTTCGGTTGTCCGGGATGATGCTTCGATCATAAGAAAGTTATCACTGCTGACAGTTATCTTCTTATCCTCAATGCCGGCAGATAATTCAGCGGGATAAAAAACCTGCTCCGCCAGACGAAGGATCTCGGAATTCTCTGTATAATGCTTCGGATATGTATATTCCGCGTTCATCGCTTTCCTGATCATTTCAGCATTATCCAGGATACGTTTATCCGTAGGATCGTCGGAATTCGGATCCGCGGGCAATGTGATCAGGATCTCATCACAGTAAGGAGATAAGGAACTGAGAAATTGCAGACTGTCTTTCGTAAGTTCGTCAAAGCCGTCCGCGATAAGCAGAGGACAGCGGGGGAATCCCAAATGTCCGTTTTTCAGATGATCCGCGGCGGTGATCAGCAGGCCCGCGGAACCGATCCAGTTGTTTTTCTTCAAAATATCAAGATATTCCCGATATACACGCGCGGTATCCATAACCTTCGGATCATTGCCTGTGACTTCTTCCAATTCTTCCGGAGTAACGCACCCGCGCTGTAGAATGCGTATGGCTTTTTCAAAAAAGGAAAGAAGCCCCGGCTTGGAACTGATTGGCGCGAAATACTGAAACGGCTGTTTTTCCGATGCGTTCCCGATCGCTTCCCGAATACATAAACTGTCCAGCCGGGAAGGGATCAGCTGAGGTGACTGCTCAGACTGGTTCAGGACTTCCATGGCAAGCTTTGAAAAAGAGATGATCTCCGTGCCGATAAAACCGCTGCCGCCTGATCCGCGGGATTTTTGTGAAAGTGTCTGTTTCCAGTATATCATCTGCATTTTGTCCGGCACGATGACTTTAACCGGTGCTTTCGGATCCCTTTTTCTGACTTCCCGGATCTTTTCAATACAGCAGGAAGTCTTACCCCCCGCGGGTTGAGAAAGAAGTATTTTTACTGTCAAGATCTCCTCCTCAGATAATTCGAAATATCATAGATGCAGCATGGTAATTGCCTGTCCGGGACGGATAATTTACCGAACCGGAAAAAACCTGATCCTGCATCCCGTGTACGAAATAATTCAGCTTTATTGATATTGTATCGGTAAAATCAGAATTTATCTGAGGAAATAACGGAAATTTCCGGAATTTATAAATTTAGTCTATTAAAACAGACTCTCATAACTAATGCCTGAATGGATCTTATTATTCGGATATATTTGTTGGAAATTCTGCTTTACATCCTCTGAATTAAATCGTTAAATTTTTATAAAAAAATTTATGGCTGATATCTGTTGGATTATAATGAAACTGAAAACAAATTTTGATTTATAGGAGGTAAAAAATGGGTTGGCTTACTTCTATCATTATCGGCGCACTGGTTGGCTGGCTTGCGGGAAAGATCATGCACAGCAGCAGAGGACTTATCGGTAATATTCTCCTCGGATGGGTAGGCTCATTGGCTGGTAATTTTATCGCGGATCTGCTGAGTATTTCCAGCGACAGCCTTGCGGGAAATATTTTTCTTTCGCTGATCGGTGCCTGTCTGGTCCTGTTTATTTATAACTGGATCAAAAAGCATTGACATGCTTCAATAAAATACAGAAGAAATGATCCATCATTTCTTTCCGATTGATCCGGGAGGCTCCTGATCTTCATATGACCGGCAGCGCTGATCGGATCCGACCATTGGTTTGATCATTTCACAAAGACTGTTCCGTGTGTATTGTTATTTGCACGGAACAGTCTTTTATTTTGCGTATTTTCGCCGGATGATCCAATGGGTTTGGGGCTGCCCATTTACCGGACGTTCCGCGGCTTTAGAAGCACAATATCCTGACGGCGGATCAAAACAGATGAGAGCTCTGACAGCAGGCTGTCTGTGATATTTCTTCTGAACAGATACCGTGATTTTTCTCTTTAGAGATCACGCCGGACCGGCGGCGTTATGGCAATACGCGTAATACCAGCATTCATAAGGTTTTGTGCATTGCTCGCCGGGATCGATCATGATCTCATCCTGTTCCTTCTGCATCCGGTTCAGATCCCAGATGTGATCATTGATCCATTTATAGTATCCTTTTGCTTCCCGCGTGACATCGGCGGTTTGGAACGGTGCTTCGTCGTTGGGACCGTGAAAGACGATGAATACCTTCCCGATTTTCAGCTTGCACCGGCTTATAACGTAATACTGGTATGCCGCGTCTTTGATATGCTGTTCACTGACCGAGGGGGAATTCTTTACTTCGTAAATATCGTATCCGGTATCCGTTTTCCGAAGAATATCCACCGCGCAGTAATTGTTGTAGTTGCTGAAAGCGGCTTCGCATATGACCGGCGTTCCGAGGGTTATATGTTCCGTTGTTTTCTCCAGCATGGCCTTGATATCAGGGATCGTTGTCCCCGGACGGTAAACGGTCATTTCCTCATAAGGTCCGAACATCCCCATTGCCAGGTCGCCGAAAGAATTTCCGTTATCCAGCCTTGTCTGTGTCTCCTGCGAGATGACCTGCAGCTCCGGCCTGTGCCTGTCCAGCCACAGCATCTTCGGGCACTGCATCCCCCGCATAAAACTTGTCTTCGTCATTGCCATATCGTCCTGCCAATTTCTGTTGTATTATTTCAAAAAATATTGTTTGTACAGATAAACAAGCAGCAAAGGTTATATAAGAATCAAGTTATCCAAAACGATTTGATAATTACCTTATATGCTTTCCGGAATCGTTCCAAAACGAATCTTTATTATTCCTACGATTATATCAGCGGTAAATTAATTACTGAAACTTGACAGTTAACTTTACGAGAAAAAACTCGTACAAACAAAGAACCTTGACAAATGAATAAAAATGAGTCCAGATAAAGAAAAAGAAGCTCTATTGTGAGATAATTATATTAGCTTAACAAAATCTTCAAAGGAGCTTCTATGAAGAATATTATATCATCATTAAAGAAAAGTGCAAAGAACTTAGATAAAATCAGGAGACTGGAAAAGAAAAGAAACTGATCCCATCATCTCTGCTATCAAAATGTGGCTTTCGGAAAGAAAAAGGACTTACATGTAAAACAATACTGTCAGACCTGTTATTGTTGGCATTTGAGAATAAGAGCTTATATCAGAAAGCCGGAAAAGATAAAGAAATGAATGGGAATCTCAAGACCTATTATCGGTTTCTTGAAAAAGCAAAATATCAATGGGAAAAGCTCCTGTATGAAGTAGCAGAAAAAGTAGTATTTGAGATTTCCAAACTGACAGATCATAAACGCCATGTTCTTGTGATAGATGACTCACTGTATGAACGGCCATGCAGTATGAAAGTTGAAATGAATGCCTGGCAATATGATCATGTAAATCATGAAAAGAAGAAAGGCTTCCGGTTTCTCACAGTCGGTTGGGCGGATGGATACAGTTTCATTCCATTGATGTTTCGTCTGGTCAGTTCCAGAAAGGCTCAAACGGTCCCGAATAACATTGACAAACGAACATTGTCATATCGGAGACGGGTGAATGCTTTGAAGAAGATGTCAGATTCTGCAATTGAGTTTCTGGAAAAGGCTAAACCATTAGGTGCTTCCTATGTAACATGCGATTCCTGGTTTGCTACCCCAAAAGCAATTCGGCAGATACAATCCATGGGATATGATGTTGTCAGCCATATCAAATCAAATTATCTGTTCTTTTTTGATAATGGTCTGCGTAAAGCGAAATACATTCAACGACATCTTGATCAAAGTAAGGAATGGTGTGATCTAAGCAATGCACAAAATATCAATCCAAATATCGAAGTTCTTGGCACAGCAAAAGCCACATTTAAGAAAGGCAGCACGCCCGTTCGGCTTTTATTTTGTCGATTAAAGAACTCGAAAAAGACCAAAGAAGTGGCCATCATCGCTTGTACAGATCTGTCATTATCCTCGGTTGAAATTTTAGAACTGTATGCAAAACGTTGGTCCATCGAAGTCTTTTTCAAAACTTGTAAAGGATTTCTCGGTTTTGAAGATGACACAAGAGCTCTCAATTATGATACGCTGGTAGCTTCCAAAACAATTTGTCTTTTGAGATATATCCTGATCACATACAATCAGCGCTTTCAAGAGGATCATAAGACATTTTCTGAAATGTTTTATTTATTCTGTGATGCAATCAAGGACATGTGTGCTTTGAATTTTGCCTGGAAGTTACTTTTTGCCTTTTATGAGGAAATTATGAATATCACGATTACTTCCGTCGATGACTTTTTCGCTTTGTTCAGAAGTTTTATCAAGAATCTCGCTCCGGTTGATGGTTTCCTCAGTATCTCGTAATTCATTTTTATTCAATTGTCAAGGTTCATTTTTTTCTCGACTATTTAGTCGGAATTTTATGTGTCAAGTTTAAGTTAATTATTATGAAATCCAAATTGAAACTTTTCAGACTGAGATAAAGAGATAGTTTTTGTTGGCTCGCTGCATACTTTGCTAAATTGAATGATCATGATAATTGTCGCTTATATGATGCGGGGCAGCAGAACATTCCCTTCCGACTCGCTTCGGTTTCGAATATATGGAAATGCTCCAAATTCTTAAAAATTACGATTTTCGCTGTAAAATTGAAAATGGAGGGCGAAATAAATGAAAAGAAATGGACCTAATCAAAAGCTGAAGATGCTTTATCTGATGAAGTTATTTTATGAGGAAACCGATGATAACAATTCTCTCACGATGCAGCAGATCATTCAAAAGCTGGGTGAATACGGAATCATGGCGGACCGGAAAACGCTGTATGTCGATTTCAATGAGCTGCGAAGGTTCGGGGTCGATATCCTCATGGAAAAAATGGGCAGAAATTCTTATTATCACATCGGCAGCCGTAATTTTGAATTGCCGGAACTGAAATTGCTGGTGGACGCGGTACAGTGCGCGAGGGGGATAACCGATAAAAAGTCCACTGAACTGATCAAAAAACTGGAAGGCATGGTCAGCAAATTTGAAGCCGGGCAGCTGAATCGCCAGGTATTCACTGCGGGACGGATCAAGACCATGAATGAAAGCATATACTATAATGTCGATGCGATCCATAAAGCGATTTCCGGCGATCAGCAGATCCGGTTCAAATATTTCAAATGGGACCTTCAGAAAAAGGTGAAACTGCGAAAACAGGGCGACTGGTTTCAGGTCAGTCCCTGGGTCCTGATCTGGGACAATGAATATTATTACCTGATCGCGTATGACGCAGAAAACAAAATGATAAAGCATTACCGGGTCGATAAAATGCTGACTATTTCTACCGTGGATGAAAAACGCGAAGGGAAGACCCAGTTTAAAAAACTCAATATTGCCCGTTATACGAAGAGCCTTTTCGGTATGTTTGGCGGAGATGAAACAAAGGTTACTTTGGAAGCCCGGAATGAAATGGTAAATGTCATCATTGACCGCTTCGGCAAAGACATCATGATCAGTCCTGTTGATGAAGAACATTTCCAAACGACTGTCAATGTATCGGTCAGCAATCAGTTTCTGGGATGGATCATGGCACTGGGCGACAATGTAAAGATCACCGGACCGGAAGAAGTGGTTGATCAGATGAAATCTGAGATCATCCGGCTCACGAAGCAGTACGGAGCTAATTAAGTCAAAAGTCAATAGTCATTAGTCAATAGTTTGTGGTTGGTGGTTGATGGTTGGTGGATTGCATTTTTCGCATGGGAAATTAGTGAGAGTCATCTGACTGTCATAAGCCCGGAAAAGCATCAAGTGAATATTGAATAACAGCGCTTCAGAAACGGCGCTGTTTTTTTATATGTCCTTCATGTCTGATTTTGTCCGATAAAATGGACTTGTACAGCGATTTCATGTGACTGTCTTTTTAAACAGACTCATTCCCTGACACAAATGAATATAATACAAAAAATGGTTTCTATCCGGAAGGGGACGGTAACGCGTCAGCAGTACTGTCAGCGGGTTCTGAAGAGTTATAAAAACGTATCTGTTCAGAAGGCACTTATCGGGGACAGTCCCATAAAGGGACAGGCCCCACCTGAAAAAGGGGAGGACATCTCATGGAAAAAATCTACTTCACGATTACAGGCACCAACCATTATTTCGGTCATGATTTCTTTGAGGCGGGAATGAAAGTCCGCCTCGTCAAAGAGCCGGACAATGAGATCGATAAAGAAGCGATCCGTGTTGAACTGCCCGGCCTCGGCAAATGCGGTTATGTCGCCAACAGCTCCTTTACGGTCACAGGCGAAAGCTGGAGCGCGGGCCGCATCTACGACAAGATCGGAACGGAAGCCGCGGGCGAAGTCCTGTATAAGCTTCCCCGCTGTGTCATCTGCTCCCTCGATCCGGGATCTCTGATCGGATACCGCTCCGAAGAAAATTGCGGGGAGGAGCTGCAATGAAAATTACGTTCACCATTGAATCGAGCGAAGAATGGCAAAACTTCGATCCCGATACATTCAACCGGGAAGAGTTTCTGGAAAAGCTGGGGTTTCCTGCCGTTTTAACAAAAAATCTGAAAAAGAACCCGGACAAAATCCGCTATACCGTGGATGCGGGCGGGATCCGGATAAACCGTGAATTTCTTGGCATCAGCCGGGAAGAACTATCGGAAAAATCAGGGATCCCGATAAAACTCCTGCAGCAGTACGAAGATAACGAGGAATTGATCAACAACGCAAACCTCCTGACACTTCTGAAGATCTGCAGGGCTATGGAGTGCGTCCTGTCCGACATACTCACAGACAAAGAAACGATTGAAGAGCTGGAAGCTTATTTAAATCACGAGTGAAAAATAACCGGAAGAAGGCTGAAAATGCTAACAACCATATTGTTTCCCTCCTCATTTTACGATCTGCACAAAGTCGATGAGGACATGCAGCAGGAACATGATGCTGCCCTGGACACAGGGCTTTTTCAGGTAATTTTATTCAGTTACGACGACTGGTTCAATCATGGAATCCTGAAACTGTCAGAATATCCGGATAAGGAAATCCGGGCAGTCTATCGCGGCTGGATGATGCAGCCTGAGCAGTATCAGAAATTCTACACCGGGCTGCTCAGACAAAATATTTGTCTCATGACTGATCCGGATATGTATTCCCATCTGCATATTTTCCCGAACGTGTATCCGGAACTGGCCGGTGATACCGCGAGGATCCTGACATACCCGCTGCACGCGGAAATCGATATCAAAAAGGTAAAACAGGTATTCCCCCGTTTCATGGTAAAAGATTATGTAAAATCAGTGAAAGGGACTGAATTCCCTGTTTACTTTACGCGGAAAACAACGCAGGCGGAGTTCGACCGCTGGATGGAAATTTCCTACAATTACCGCGGGTCCCTGCTGACAGGCGGAATATGCATAAAAGAGTATCTGGATCTGAAAAAATACGATGGAAAGACAAATGAATTCCGTGTGTATTATATCAACCATCAGACAGCTTCCGTATGCCGGAATTCCCTTCAGGATTTCTATACGGACAGACCTCCATCAGCGCTTATTGCGAAATACCGTGATCTGGACAGTGTATTTTACACGATCGATTACGCGGAACTTGAAGACGGGAGATGGAAGATCATTGAAGCCGGAGACGGATCTGTCTCCGGTCTGTCGGACAAACAGGATCATAAGGCATTTTTCAGAACATTGTACAGATGCCTTAACTGAGCGTTTTTTTACAGAAATGTTATTATTGATCACGAAGAGAAGGTGATGATATGAAAGCGTATATTCATGCATTTCGAGGCAAACCGTATAATGATGACTGCCGTGTTGCTTATGACGGTTTTCGGAAACTGGGCGTTGAAACCGTCCTTTTTACAACCAACGAGGAATTTGACACAAGGCAGCCTGAAGATGTCGTGGTCGGCGGAACGATCATGATCTGGAACGCGCTGAACGAAAGAGGAATTGCGTCCGGCCACCATGATTATCCACCGGAACTGGCCGATTTCCGGGGCAGAAATATCCGTCAGATCAAATTGAAGGACATCCGGGAGGAAATTCTTCCGGTATTCATCAAACCGGTGGAGGAGAAAACAGCCCCCGGTATCGTTGTAAAAACCATGGCGGATCTCGAAGACTATAAACAACTGGATCAGGAAACTGAAATATACTGCAGTGAAGTAGTCAACTTCATTTCTGAATGGAGATGTTTTCTTTTATACGGAAAGATCATCGGTATCCGCTTTTATTATGGAGACCGGGATGTCACATGTGACCGGAATGTCATTGACGCGGCAGCGGAGGCATATTCAAACATGCCCGCCGGATGTGCGCTGGATTTCGGCGTAACAGATGACGGACGGACATTACTCATCGAGGTAAACGACGGTTTCTCTCTGGGAACATATGGATTAGAGGATACTTTATACGCAAAACTGCTGACAGCCAGATGGGCAGAACTGAACGGGACGGAAGATATTTTTAAAGAAGATAAACAGCAGCACTGATAAAAGGCTTTTTATGTTATGATATTTTCAGCCGACAGCGGAGCATGCTGCATAGGAATAATTATCATGCTCAGAAATAATCAGGAATGCTTATCAGCCGGAAAGGAGAAAATATGACTGCTCAAATCAGTGATACTTTTACATATCAGGGCAGCGATTATTCCATCGTCGCCTTATCATCAGAACAAGGATTGTTTGATCCCGAAGATTACGGGCTCCATCCGAACGCGATCGAAACATGCTGCTGGGCCGGATTCTGGTGCGAATTCGAGATCTCTGACGCGTTATACCTCCAGCGGCTGGCAGTTCATTGTGGTGACGGGAATTATCCGGATATCTGCGGACGGTCTGTCAGTATCCGATCCGGTGTCAGCAGCGAACAGAATATTGCGGCAGCATATCGTTTCGGGGATACCGGATACCGGTTTTATGAGAACATTAAACTGAAGATACCCTACACGGGAAAGATACTTGCCGGATCCGGATTTATCCATCAGTATTACATTCATATGGGCTTTCAGAGAGCTTACGCCTACAGGAAACTCCTTGAGTTCGAATTTGAAGATGGGATCCTGATACGCACCACAGACCTCAGCGACCAGGCCGGGGAATACAGGAAAAAGATCGATGATGTCAGAATCGATGAATTCGAACACAGATCAGATATTCCTACCTTTATCCGCCGGAGTTTCTCACAGAGCTATGACGACAAGGCTCCGGAAGATAAAGAAGCGGGAGAAGGTCCCGGCGATGGATTATAATACCTATCATGGGGGTGTTTTATGAAAAAAACTGAAATTCTTGTGCTGATTTTTTGTTTGTTCGCGATCGTCCTGCCGGCTGCCGCTGATGGGATCTGGGCTCCGATGGACGAATATATTATGAGCACCTGGTCAGAGGTAA
>DAIMGK010000055.1:14324-26173 GCA_036723985.1 Flexilinea sp. | reverse complement strand
ATCGTGGATGGAGAAATTTTTTTCAATCCGCCTTTTTATTGATCGCTTACTTTATACCTTTCAGCCAGCCTCAGCAAAAGCTGTTGTATCAAATAAGAAGCGTGATCCCAAGGCGGGGTATAGAGAATGCCGCTTTGGGATCCTGATTCGGTGATATAAGTTTATTTTATATGCTGCACACTCAAAATAATTTGCTTCGCAAGGCACGGTGTTTGCCAAAGCGAGACTTTAGAACTCCTGCGCTTTGTTATGATGCGGCTCTCGAGTTTCGACTGCGCCTGATTTCCTGGGGCTATAAACCTGTCCCGTAAATCGCGGACTTCGTCCGTTCAGATTCGGGACAGGAGATGCGCCACCCATAACCATGACTAAGGATCCACGCCTTTTTTAACTCACCCGTCTGTACAGAGGTCACAATTTATGTGACTTACACACAGATTACCGGGCCTTTATATTGATTTCGCTGAACATGTGAAGGCCTGATTCAGAGCAGTTTTATTGTATCTTACAGCCTCACACTTCTTCTTCTGAAGCACTCTTCTTGGTTGGAGCCTTTCTTTTTACCGCAGCGGTCTTCATCTTCGGAACTCTTCCGTTGAACACATGAAAAAGAACGTCATCCATCGTTTTAAGCAAATGTATTTCAAGTTCCTTTTTTGCCTGTTCCGGTAATTCCTCGAGATCCCGTTCATTCTTTTCAGGAATAAGGACCTTGTTGATACCAAGCCTGTGGGCAGCAAGAAGCTTTTCCCGTATTCCGCCGACAGGAAGCACATTTCCCCGTAAGGTTATTTCGCCGGTCATCGCGACATTCTTTTGCGCCGGTTCGTTGGTAATGGCGGAAAGAATAGCAGCCGCAAGTGTGACCCCTGCGCTCGGTCCATCTTTGGGTACAGCGCCCTCAGGAACATGAACATGGATATCATTTTTCTCAAACCAGGAAGGTTTGATATTAAACTTTTTCGCGTGAGAGCGCACATAAGACATGGCAGCCTGAGCTGACTCCTGCATCACATCACCGATTTGGCCTGTGATCTGCAGCGAGCCTTTTCCTTCAAATGCCGCAGCCTCAACTTTCAGGGTATCCCCGCCGTTTGACGTCCAGGCAAGTCCATTGACTACGCCTACCTCATCATTTGTATCCTTTTCTGTCTGGAAGAAATAAGGCGGGCCCATCAATTCATGAAGATTCTGATCAGTGATCGTGTAGGAGGTCCCTTCTTTTGAAGCGATTTTTCTCGCGACTTTTCGGCAGACCTTCCCCAACTCTCTTTCCAGATTCCGAACGCCTGATTCATATGTATAATCCCTGCAAAGCTGAATGATGGCTTCATCGGTAATATGGAATTGTTCTTCCGTAAGTCCGTTTTCATCGATCTGGCGGCCGATCAGGTAGTTTTTCGCTATCTGAAGTTTCTCTTCTTCAACATAGCCGGAGAATTCGATAACCTCCATGCGGTCAAGAAGCGCTTCCGGGATGGTGGAAGTTGAATTTGCGGTGGTGATAAACATGACCTTTGAAAGGTCGTAATCGACTTCCAGATAATGATCCGCGAATTTATTGTTTTGTTCCGGATCTAAAACCTCCAACAGCGCTGAAGACGGGTCGCCGCGGTAATCACTGCCCAGTTTGTCGATCTCATCCAGCATAAATACAGGATTGATTTTCTCTGCCCGCTTCATCGTCTGGATGATCCTTCCCGGCAGCGAGCCGATATATGTTCTGCGATGTCCTCTGATTTCCGCTTCATCGGTAACACCGCCAAGGGATATACGGACAAACTTTCTGCCAAGTGCTTCAGCAATGGATTTTCCGATGGAAGTCTTTCCCGTTCCGGGAGGACCGACAAAGCAAAGGATCGGCTGACGCTCCTTTTTGGGTTTTAATGACTTTACGGCGATATATTCAAGGATCCTGTCCTTAGTCTTTTTCAGTCCGTAATGGTCACGGTCAAGGATCATTTCCGCGTTTTTGATATCAAGGTTGTCTTCTGTAGCCTGATCCCACGGAAGGTCGAGAAGCCAGTCTATATATGTCCGTGACATACTGACCTCAGGTGCCATCGGCGCCATCTGTGACAAACGTTCAAGTTCTTTGAGAGCGACTTTTCGAACATCATCGCTGAATCCCGCATTCTGGATCTGCTGTTTCAATTCGTTGATTTCCCGATTGAAAACATCCCCTTCTCCCAGTTCATCCTGGATGGCCTTGGCCTGTTCCCGAAGGTAGTATTCCCGCTGGGATCTGTCTACTTCATTCTGAACTTTCTTATTGATCCGTGATTCCAGTTCAAGAACTTCCGCCTCTTCAGCAAGATATTTGTTTAATAACTCAAGACGTTTCAACGGATCAAGCGTTAATAAGATATTCCGTCTTTTTTCTGTAGAAATATTGACAGTCGTTGAAATCATGTCCGCGATCCATGAAGGATCATTGATGGACGCGACAAAAGGAAGTGCTTCTTCCGGCAGTTTCCTGTCTAATGCAGCACAGCGCTCGAATAGATTTTTTGTTGTCCGGATGGTTGCAGTCAACCTTTTTGACTCATCAACCTCCTCATCATTCACCGTGAACTGGCCGAGTAAGACAGGACTCTTACGGATTATTTTTTGCAGGATCACTCTGCGGCGTCCCTGGATCAATGTGGAAAAATTATTTTCCGGTAAAGAAATTAATCGACCGACAGCGATCTCCAGACCCACATGATAAAAATCACGGAATTTTGACGGCGTCAGCTGTTCCGGATTTTTCGGCATTAGTGTAACAGCTGTTTTTCCGTTTTCAAGCGCGTATTGGATCGAATCCAAATTTTCCTGCTGTTCGATAAAAACAGGGGAAATCATCCGCGGAAAAACAACGTTGTTCCGCAAAATAATGATCGAAGCGATAAATTTTCCGTTTTCGTCAACTTCAGCGTCAGGAATACGGAATAACTCTTCGGTCCGTTGGCTGAGATTGGCTGCCAGATCCTGATATTCTTCTTTTTCTTCATTCCATTTTGGTTCAGGCATTTAAACTCCATGTTTGTAATACAGTGTAATTGACCAATAAGCGGTTAAATTGTCAAAATTCAATAAAAAATTGTGGAGCGACCTTTGATTGACCGCTGCCACAGTAATAACCGCGATATAACGATTTCCAGGTGCCATATTCAGGCTGCTGACCGGTATGATCAGTCTAAATACGAAAAGTAACCGGTATCAGAATTCTTTTTCATATACAATTCCCGTATACCGCCCGCAACAAAAAGGCTTCCGGCTGCGATATAACAAACGGAGGGATCCGTTTCAGTCTCATAAATCGCGAAAGCCTCTTCCAGCGAATCCGCGATCCTGTTCTTCCGCCCGTTTTCAGAAGCATAACCCTGTAATAATTTCGGATCGGCCGCTCTCGGATGGATGGATCTTGTCATAATAAACTCATCTACATGCGGCGCCAGTCTTGTGATCATGGCATTCAGGTTTTTGTCTTCGGACGCGCCGAAAATACAGATAACCTTTTTTGTTCCGCAATACCGGTCGATCAGTGAATTCAGTTTTTCAATTGAATCCGTGTTATGGGCGCCGTCAACGATCAGCACAGGCTTAGAGCTGAGTGTCTCAAAACGACATGGCCAGAAAGTTTTTGAAATACCTTCAACAGCTTTCCCGATATCGAATGAGTTGTATTTGGACTTGATCTTATTGATAGCGGCAAAAACAACAGCTGTATTCTGTATTTGATGAAAACCGCGCAGAGGCAGATCGATTTCGACCGGTTCCCAGCTTCCTGACGGACCGAGTGAACACCATTTTTCCATCAGCTTCTGATCTTCCACACGCCATATCAGCATTCCTTCCTTACCCTGAGAGGTACGCTGATTGATAAAATGATACCTGTCGGGAACACTGATCCAGGGGGCTTTGTTTTTGGCGGCGATCATTTCGATGACATTTTTCGCCCCATTATAAGGCTGATATGCGCAGATGACCGGAACACCGGGTTTTATGATACCGGCTTTTTCCGCGGCAATTTTTTCAATTGTATTGCCGAGAAAATTCGTATGATCATAGGATACAGATGTTATGACGGATAAAATGGGGACAGTTACATTAGTGGCATCCAGACGGCCGCCGAGACCTGTTTCGATAATGGCGATATCGACTTTCTGCTCTTTGAAAAATTCGAAAGCCATTGCTGTCATCATCTCAAAGGAACTGATTCCCTTTATTGTATTTACGTATCCATTGATATGGTCAGTCAGTCGGATGATATCTTTATCACTGATCATCCTGCCGTTTACCATAATCCGTTCATTGAACCGTATCAGATGCGGGGATGTATACAGACCTGTCTTCAGTCCGGCGTTCTGCAGAGCGGACGCGAGCATCGCGCAGACAGATCCTTTCCCTTTTGTACCGGCGACATGGATCACAGGATAATTCTTTTGAGGATTTCCCATTTTTTGCAGCAAAGCCGATATATTATCCAGAGAAAATGCATCTTCTTTTACGTCTTTCGCATGTGTCATGCTGTAATCGACATATGAATAAATCGTATCCAAAGCGTCATCTAATGTATTGATCATAGCTGCCTCTTATAAATCGATGACATTGTCATCATTGGGATCCTGGCCGGAGCGTTCAGCCCGGATCTTGTTGTAAATTATCTTTCCGCCGACACCGATCAAGATCGCGGCGACAATTGTATCATCAACGATACCGGCAGGCAAGCCCACATCCGGAATTAGATCCATAGGAAGATAGAAATACTCGATGATCACACCGATAATGATCTTTACGGAGGTGGGCAGATTCTTATTTTTTATCGACTGAAAAAAAGTGCCGCATATTCTTTATACGTCAAAACTGGCCCCCTGTTGTTTGTGCTTTATCAATCTTCTTTTGGATCCCCTTGGCAACCAGCACCATAAAATCCTGTGCGTTTGTAATAATTCCGGTGGCACTGAGGCTTCCCCGGTCCAGAAGTTTGTTGATCGCGAATTCCGTGACATCTACGCTGTATATGAACAAAGGACGGACTATCCCATCAATGACCCTGAAACTGGGTGTCATGTTGCAGACAGCGATCGTATGCAGCTGTGTGGCCATACATATTACTGTGGTGGCTTTTTGAACAAGCGCTCGCATGGCGTCCTGCGCGTCATATACATTCCCGATCACTTCCGGCAGCGGTCCGTCATCCCGGATCGAGCCGGCTAAAACCATCGGTATTCTGTTGCGGATACAGCTTTCGACTATTCCGTCTTCGATCCTGTAAGTTTCGATAAATTTTTCTATAGATCCTTCCCGGCGGACACGATTAAGAATATCGATATGGTTATAATGTCCGTTATGATGCGGATTTTGCGTATAGATATTTTGTCCCAGGGCAGTTCCGAAAAGAGCTGCTTCCAGGTCATGTGTTGCAAGTGCATTCCCGCCGATGATCCCCTGAACGAATCCGTTTTCGATCAGATACTGCATGGAAGCCCGTGCGTCAGCGTCAAATGTACATGCCGGTCCCATGACCCACAGGATATTCCCCTGATTTTCCCGTTCGTACATCAGAAGATTATACAAGGTGTCATAATCCTGGGAAAAGGAGGTTTCCCGCGACCGGCCTGTACGGAAAGCAAAACTGTCGCCCGGAATATACTGGTTTTGAAAACCTTCATTGTGCAGATATATACCGTCAATGCCATTATCTGTTCGTCCAAGGATGACAGCATCTCCCTTCTTCAGGTTTCGTAACTCAACGACGGCGAGTTTTTTATTCGGACGCATAACGACGCAGCAATCCATACGGCTGTCTTCTGCCAGGATCCATTCTCCATCGATCTTGAAGTATTCAGGATACATGGACGTTCCATGGTATTGTTCAGGAGCAACTCCATCCGTCTGCACGATTCCGACACTTACGTCGGGAGCTGTTTGAAATTGTTCCCGCGTAAAATCGGGCGGGTTATAAACGGGAAGTGAAAACTGCATGTGACCTCCGATCCGATATTCCCGGTTCTTTCTGAGGGTGGAAATTTTCGCATATAACGGCGGAAATTCATTTCTCCGATTTCCGCCGTCTTGCGTGTATTCAGAAATTGTTAGCCTAAATTCTCAAAAGTCTCCCGGATCTTTTGCAGAAAAGCTTCTGTTGACAGAGAAACAGGCGTTATCCCTTCATACATATTTGAAAGATCTTTTGTGCAGTATCCGGCTTCCAGCGTGGTAATTACGGCTTTCTCAAGTTTTTCCGCAAAACCGATCAGCTCTGTATTATTATCTTTCTCACCGTTCTTTTTCAGTGCGCCTGTCCATGCGAAAATGGTAGCCACAGGATTTGTTGATGTTTCCTCACCCTTCAAATAACGGTAGTAATGGCGTCTCACTGTCCCGTGGGCCGCCTCATACTCATAATTTCCGTCAGGGCTGACAAGTACAGAGGTCATCATCGCAAGAGAACCGAAAGCGATGGAGACCATATCACTCATTACATCACCGTCATAGTTTTTACAAGCCCAGATAAATCCGCCGGAGGAACGGATCACGCGGGCGACCGCGTCATCGATCAGTGTATAAAAATAAGTGATGCCCGCCTGTTCAAAAGCCTCTTTATAATTTTCGTTGTATATACGTTCAAAGATGGCTTTAAAAGTCCCGTCATATTTTTTTGAGATCGTATCCTTGCAGGAAAACCATAGATCCTGCTTCATTCCGAGTGCGAAACGAAAGCATGAATGCGCAAAGGATTCGATGGAAGTATCCTTGTTGTAAATACTCTGCAGAATACCCGGACATTCAAAATCATATACGGTGGCCCGTTGGACATTTCCGTCTTTTCCGGTGAAAAGCAGTTCAGCTTTTCCTTCTCCTTCAATGCGGAATTCTGTCCCCCGGTAGACATCACCATATGCATGACGCGCGATGGTGATCGGTTTTTGCCAGTTTCTTACTACCGGTTTTATCTTATCGATAATGATCGGGGTCCGGAAAACAGTACCGTCTAATATAGCGCGTATCGTCCCGTTGGGGCTTTTCCACATCTTTTTCAGATTGTATTCGCTCATCCGCTGGTCATTAGGTGTGATGGTCGCGCATTTGACGCCGACACCGTATTTTTTTATAGCGTTGGCAGCATCGATCGTAACCTGATCATCACTTTGATCACGGTTGGTCAGGCCCAGATCATAGTATTCCGTATTCAGATCAACAAATGGTTCCAGCAGAATTTCTTTGATCTGTTTCCATATAATACGGGTCATTTCATCTCCGTCCAGTTCAACCAGCGGAGTTATCATTTTGATTTTTTCCATATATTTTGATCCTGCAATATTATCCTGTTTTATATTTGTTTAGAAAAGGCGGCGCTGACTGTCTGATGAGTTCATGAACTCCTGCTGCGAATGCATCCGGGCTTTCACGCCTGAAATTTACGCAGTGGTGAACCTTCATCATTGAAGATCAGTAATTTCTGAGCCTTATTCTCCTCAAACGGAACGAGTCAACGGAGACCTGCCCTGCTGGGTTGGGCTTTTCCCCGTTATATACAGGGCAGGAGCCTTGTGTCCTTGACTCGTTTATAACCATTTCCTTTGTTTATCTATACGCGTAGATCTTTCCTATCGTTCACTTTTCCATATTCGCCGCGTAATAATTCATAAGACAGCCATTCAGGATGATCTGCCTTTCCTTATCATTCAGGTTTTCGCAGAAAAGTGTGATCTGATCAATTCCGTCTTTATTTACAGCAAATGCCGGAATTTCCTGAAGTCCGTTTTCGATCGCTGTGCGGATATCCGGGACGAAAATATAATCTCCGGCTTCATACGGGAACTCAAAATCCTTTGACAGTGTAAAAGGCAAAATTCCCCAGTTGATGCAGTTAGACCGGTAACGTTTGGTCGCGTATTCATGAACAATGTTGGCACGGCCGCCCAATACACGCTGGCAGGAGGCTGCCTGCTCACGGGCTGATCCGTCTCCCGGTTTTTTCGCATAAATTGCAGAGCCGAATTCTGTTTTCCCGATCGTATTTTCATCCAGTCCAAGGCGGTCAAAAACCGTTTTTATTTCTTCGTGGACTGTTCCATCGCGCCTTGCTGATTCAATGCCCAGGCAGGCTTTGCTTCGTCTGACATATTCCGGAACACGCCGTGAGAGAGCGAATTCCGACAGCTTCAGCGGGTTTGAACGGTAAGATGAGGTCTCTCCGGAAGGGATCAGCTCATCTGTCGTCGTGACCGGATCATGGATGACCGCGGCCAGTTTCAGAAGCATGTTTTCCGCCAGTGGATGAAATTTCGGCCAATCGGTAATATTCGGACCGAAATGAAGCTCTTCGGAAGGATCCGCTTTTTTGTAACCGTTGTAGGTCCTTTTCGCGTACATTTCCGGAGAAAATGCATATGTATTGTGACTCGGGACGAATTCAATATCCGTGGCAGCAGTCAGTTTCCCGCCATTGGCAGCTGTAGCCGCGATCGAACGGGCATCCATCAGTGCCACAAACGAGATCTGGCCCTGATCCGGCTTGGAACCTTCACGGTTCGGGAAGTTACGGGTGGAATGGCGGATGGAGAACTCATTGTTTGCCGGAACATCTCCCGCGCCGAAACACGGACCGCAGAAGGCCGATCTGAGAATGGCTCCGTTTGAAAGGAGACGGGCGGAAACACCGTTTTCCAGCAGAGCTTTCTGGATCGATGTACTGGAAGGATACACGCTCAGGCCGAAATGTCCTGTCCCGATCATACCTGTTTCCAGAATATCCGCGGCAAGGCAGATGTTATCGAACATACCGCCGGAACAACCCGCGATGACACCCTGGTCTGCGTAGAAAGCTCCGCCGCGGTATTTGCTCAGCAGATCCGGCTTTACTTTGTTTCCAAACTGGGCTGCGGTATCCTTTTCGACAGCCGCAAGCAGATCCTCCGCGTTTTCCAGAAATTCATGAATAGTGTACGCGTTTGATGGATGGAACGGCAGCGAGATCATCGATTCGATCTCGGAAAGGTCGATCTCGATCGCGCCGTCATAGTAAGCCATGTCATCCGGATCGATTTCTTTATAATCTTCTTCTCTGCCGTGATTCCGATAATAATCCTTTGTGACATCATCTGTGATCCAAATGGAAGACAGACAGGCGGTTTCGGTAGTCATGACATCGATACCGGCACGAAAATCGATCGGAAGGTTTTTTATACCGGGACCGACAAATTCAAGGATCTTGTTTTTTACGAATCCTGTTTTGAATACCTTTCCGATCAGCGCGATAGCCACATCATGCGGACCGATTCCCGGCTTTGGCGAACCGCTGAGCCTGATAAGGATGACCTGTGGATTGCTGATATCGTAGGTATTGTTCAGCAATTGTTTCACCAGCTCCGGACCGCCTTCACCGAATCCCATCGTACCGAAACAGCCATATCGGGTATGGCTGTCGGAGCCGAGGATCATTTTTCCGCATCCGCAGAGCATTTCCCGGGCATATTGATGGATGACTGCCTGATGCGCGGGTACAAAGATACCGCCGTATTTTTTCGCGGCTGAGAGCCCAAACAGGTGGTCGTCTTCATTGATCGTTCCTCCGATCGCGCAAAGGCTGTTGTGGCAGTTCGTCAGCGCGTAGGGGAGCGGGAATTCTTTCATACCGCTGGCCCTCGCTGTCTGAATGATGCCGACATAGGTGATATCGTGGGATACCATCGCGTCAAAACGAATGTGAAAAGCTCCGTTGTCAGTATCCGATGAGTGGCTTCTCATGATCTTATATGCCATCGTACGTTTTTTTGCTTCCGCCGGTTCGGCGGAAGCAATTGACGCGGCATCAAGAATTTGTCCGTTGGTGTAAAATACACCATGATCGATCAATTTCATAAATGTCTCACCTGTCAGGGTTGTTCGTAATTAATAATGACCGGCTGATGCGGTTTGCCGCTGAGCTCGGGAATCCGGTTGTAAGTCCTGTTCAGATCCAGGATACGGAACGCGAGTTCAGGCGTTATATCGGAATTGATATATCGGAAACTCCAGTTCCCGAACATTTTTCCCGGGAAATTCATTCTGGCTTCATTGCCGAGGCCCAGAAAATCCTGCAGCGGCGCGATCGCATATACAGCTACCGACTGCCAGACAGTCCGGATCATATTCCATACAAAGCCGCTTTCATCTGTTGCGAGATATTTCATCGCGAATTCACGTGATTTCGGTGAAGCGTTCTTAAACCAGCCGGCTGTCGTCTCATTGTCGTGAGTTCCGGTATAGGCGACAAAATTTGATTCATAATTTGAAGGCAGGAAATGATCATTCGGCTCGCCGTCAAATGCAAACTGCAGGATCTTCATGCCGGGCAAATTAAATTTCAGACGAAGTGAACTGACATCCTCAGAGATCTCGCCCAGGTCTTCAGCAATGATGGGCAGATCTCCGAAAGTTTCCCGGATCTTCGTGAGAAATTCTTCGCCCGGTGCCTGTACCCAGCGGCCATACTGCGCGGTGGGATTACCGGCGGGAACTTCCCAATAACCGCAGAAGCCGCGGAAATGATCCAGACGGATCAGATCACATAATTTGAGCGTGCCGCGGATCCGATCCATCCACCAGGAGAAATTCTGTTCCTGATGAGCGGGCCAGCGGTAAAGCGGATTACCCCAAAGCTGTCCGGTGGGGCTGAAATAATCTGGCGGTACTCCCGCGACAACCGTGGGATTGCCTTCACCGTCGAGATAGAACAGTTCTCTGTGGCTCCATACATCAGCGCTGTCCATGGAAACGAAAATCGGGATATCGCCCACGATCATCAGATCCTTTTGGTGGGCATAATCCATCAGGTTTTTCCATTGTTTGAAGAAGCAGAACTGCAGGAATTTCTGGAAGCAGACTTCTTCAAAATGATTTTCTTCATATTCGGCAAGGGCCGAGGCATCACGATTTTTCAGTTCGTCACCCCAGGTCTGCCAGGCTGCTCCGCCATGGTAGTCCTTGAGCGACATGAACAGAGCGTAATCATTCAGCCAGTCTTTATTTTCATCGCAGAAAGCGAGAAACGCGGTGCTGTTATGGGCTTCCTTTTTCAAAAATTTATCATAAGCACGTTTCAGGATCTTCATTTTCCAGGGGATCGCTGTGCCGAAATCGACGTTATGCAGCGGGAATTCCGGACGGTCTGCGAAATCTTCGGGTGAAAGCAGGCCTTCATCAAGAAGCAGCGTAGTGCTTATGAGATAGTGATTTCCGGCAAAGGCAGAAAAGCACTGGTAAGGGGAATCGCCGTATCCTGTAGGACCCAGCGGAAGGGTCTGCCAGATAGAGCAGCCGGAGGATTCCAGAAAATCGACCCATGAGTAGGCCTGCGGGCCAAGGTCGCCGATACCGTCCGGACCAGGGAAACTGGTCGGGTGTAAGATAATACCTGATTTTCGAATGTGATTCATAATGATCCTGTTCCTGTGTATGATTTATAAGGATTTGTAAAGTTCATAATACTTTACGCCGGATTTTTCCCAGGTAAAGTCCTGCTGCATACATCTTTTCTGCAGGTCGATCCATTGATTTCTGTCATTATAGGCGTTGATTGATCTGCGGATGGCATCGGCACATGCATCCGGATCCGGTTTGTTGAAAAGGAATCCGGTGTATTCACCGCTGTCCGACGGGTCAGTGATCGTATCCTTCAGCCCGCCGGTAGCATGCGCGATCGGGATGCATCCGTACAGCATGGCGATCATTTGCGCGATGCCGCAGGGTTCATAGCGGGAAGGCATCAGCAGCATATCCCCTGCCGCGTACATTTTTCGTGAGAATTTCGCGTCATAACGGATCTCCGCGTGAACGCGTTTCGGAAATTCCTTCGCGAGTGCCAGACAGTCATTCTG
>DAIMGK010000055.1:0-14314 GCA_036723985.1 Flexilinea sp. | reverse complement strand
GGGATTACCGCTGCCAAGGATCAATGCCTGCCAGTTCATATCCAGGACACGCCGCATCGCCGCGAATGCAAGGTCAAAGCCTTTCTGATAATCAAGACGGCCGATCATGATGATCAAAGGAACATTGTCATCCTGCGGAAGCCCGACTTCCTGCTGTATCATCCGTTTATTTTCGATCCGTTTTTCCAGCGTCTCACGGTTGTAATTCGCGTACAGCACCTTATCCGTTTCCGGATCCCATTGATCCGGCATGATACCGTTGACAATTCCGCAGACTTTAGAGCTGTTTTTCTGGAGAAAATACTCGTATCCATGCCCGAATTCCGACGTCATGATCTCTTTCGCGTAAGTCTCGGAAACGGTGCTGATTTTGTCTGCCGCGGATAACCCCAGCGACATCGGGCAGCCGCGCATTCCGGCAGGGATGAATTCGGCAAATGATTCCGAGATCCCGTATTTTCCAAGAATTTCCGGATGGTTTCCCCCTGCATAAGGAAGATTGTGGATCGTGTACAACATCTTCACATTTCGGAAATCCGGACTGTAAGCACGCATCTGTTTCATCTTCATAACGGAAGCTGCGGCGTGCCAGTCATGCGCGTGCAGGACATCCGGGATCCAGTTGATGTGGCGGAAAAGTTCATCTGCCGCGCTTGAGAAGAATATGTATTTATATCCGTCAACCACCGAGTCGCTGCTGTATACGCCTTTTCCGCGGATTGGATCTCCGTCGATCAGGTAAATCGGAACCGGCATGTCTTCCGCCTGTGATACATACACATCCTGGAAAAGTCCGTTATCATATGGGATCTTATAATTGCATACCCATTTAACAGGGATATTCTTTTCTTTCAGAATGTCATGGTAAGGGATCACAACGCGGACATCGATTGGCCGGCCTTCTGTTTTATCCAGCGGCAGAGCCGCGAGAGCAGCCGGGAGAGTTCCCCCAACGTCACCCAATCCTCCGACTTTGATCAGAGGTTCGGCTTCTGAAATAACAAAACAAATTTTCATTGCTTCCTTCGTCATAAAAATCGTCCTTTCTCAAGAGTTTTTATGGCTATGGCCGTTTTTACAGCAAAAGGCAATACACAAAAAAACCCGATTATCCTTCTCTATACCTTATTATAATTCAGATTCAAGCCGAAAACATTATTATTAATCGAAAGTGTAACTCTTTATATAAGATATAATTGGGTCATGGCGAAAATATCTTTTATCATCCTGACATGGAATTCCGAAAAAGTGATCGGCGCCTGTCTGAATTCTATTGCGGGTCTGACCTCGAATGAATATGAAATAATTATCGTAGATAACGGATCCACAGACATGACAAGTTCCGTGATCGACTCATTTATCCGTTCTTATCCGGAAAGTACTGTCAAAAAAATATTTCTTGAAAAAAATTACGGAACAACCGTAAGCCGGAATATCGGGATCCTCAAATCGGCGGATGATGCCGATTATATATGTATACTGGACTCAGACACGATCATAAATGATGCTGCGATGGTGGAGCTGATCGATGTATTAAATGAAGATCCGCGCAATGCCATTACCGGTCCGTCAATGGTCAACCTCGATGGCGTAAAACAGATCACTGCGAAAAAAATTCCAACCGCAAGACTGAAATTATTCAAAGCATTTCCTGCCAGGTCTGTACAGGAAATCGGTGAACGTCTTGAAAAATATGAATTTTCTGACGGTGCGCGATCCTATCCTGTCGGTTACCTGATATCCGCATGCTGGATGATCAGAAAAACATATATAGAGAAGATTGGATTGCTGGATGAAAAGATTTTTTATTCACCTGAAGACGTTGAATACTGCGTCAGGGTTTGGAAGGAAGGATTGCGTGTAATATTTTGTCCCCGTGCAGAAATAATCCATGCGACACAGCGTATCTCCAAGAAGAAACTGATCAGCAGACATAACTGGGAACATTTGAAGGGATTGATATATTTCTTCAACAAGTACGGTTTGTTCCTTAATGCGGATAGTATAGAATGCAAATAATACTGCCTTCAGGATAATATAAATCATATCCCAGCCATATCAGTAATAACGAGATAAACCGAATCGGAAAACTGTCATAAGCGGAATGAATGAAAAACAAATTGCTGCAGTTGATCGGGCAAAAAACATCATAAGAACGTAACAAATAATCGACTGTATCGAAATTATTTCGGAAAACCTGCCCGATATTATTTCGTTATAAAATAATGAAACATTTCTTCACTGGTGTTTCCGATTGGTCATTCAAAAAAAATTATTTTTCAGAATTGAAGTACAATTTCAATAAATATTGTAATCAGGAGAGAGATGATGAATGAATTTGAACCGGCAACAATGGAAGTGATCTGCGGATCGATGTTCTGCGGAAAAACAGAAGAACTTATCCGGAGGCTGCGGAGAGCTATCATTGCGAAAAGAAACGTCCAGGTCTTTAAACCCGCGATCGATAATCGATACGTTGTAGAAAAAGTTCACTCTCATGCGGGACTCGAAATTGACGCGATCCCGATAGACGATATCCATGATGTATATAAATATTTAAAAGATGATACGAATGTGATCGGTATTGATGAAACGCAGTTTTTTTCTTCTGATATTGTAGAGATCGGGGAAGACCTGGTCAATCGCGGTATTCGTGTGATCTTTGCCGGATTAGATACTGATTTTCGAGGTGAGCCTTTCGGTTCCATGCCGATCCTGATGGCCCGGGCTGAGCGCGTGGACAAACTGAACGCGATCTGTATGGTCTGCGGCGGTCCGGCATCACGGACTCAGCGTTTGGTAAACGGTCAACCGGCAAATTATAATGATCCGCTGGTCATCGTTGGTACATCCGAGATGTATGAGGCAAGATGCCGGAAACACCATATTGTCCCCGGTAAAAAATAAATCAGCATAACTCACAGATCAGTGACGTTCTGATATGTTGATGTGCAGATATTGCAGACTGAAAGAAATTTGACAGTTACGATTAGAAGAAGACAGCCGGATCGGTAACCGGATCCTGCTTTAAATTGAAATAAAAAACCGGCAGATGAACCAAGCTGCTGTAAATATCAAAAAAGGCGGAAAAAATGTTCTCTTATGAAGATGTGCTGGCAGAAGTTCTTATCGATGAAAATACGATTCAAAAGCGTATCGAGGAACTTGGTAAGGAGATATCCCGGGATTATGCGGATAAAGAACTTGTTTTAGTCTGTTTTCTTCGGGGCGGAGTCGTTTTTCTGGTCGACCTGATGAGGAAAATCACTGTTCCTCACAGTATAGAGTTTATGGCGATTTCATCATACGGGGTAGGGAAACGTGAATCGACCGGACATGTGCGTGTAGATTTTGATCTGAAAACAGATATCCGCGGGAAAGACGTCCTGATCGTCGAAGATATTATCGACAGCGGAAACACCCTTCATGAAGCGATCCCTTTGATCGAAGCAAAAGGTCCCCGAAGTGTAGAGATCTGCACGCTGCTGAATAAAGCCAGCCGCCGTGAAGTTGATGTCCCGATCCGCTATTGCGGTTTTACGATCGAGGATAAGTTCGTTTATGGTTATGGACTTGACCTTGATGATTATTTTCGCAACCTCCCCTTTATCGGTGTGGTAGACACGGAAAAGCTGAAAAAATGGCAGACGAAGTAATGATCCAATTTCCTGATTTATTATCAGAGTACAGCGCTTTATTCAATGCGATCCGGAAAGTAGTTCCTCCGAGCATGAAAATGTACCTCGTAGGAGGAGCTGTCCGGGATATCATTTTAAAACGGAAGATACATGATTTTGATTTTTCCGTAGAGGGTCTCGTTCGTCCGATCGGAAAGCATATCGCGAATGAACTGGGCGGTGCTTACTATGTCCTGGATGACGAGCGGGAAATGGTCCGGGTCATCATTGACAATGATGAGATCGGCCAGTTTGATATTGATATTTCTCTTCTTTCCGGAGAACACATTGAAGACGATCTCCGTGACAGAGATTTTACAATGAACGCGATGGCGATCGAGATTTGCAATGTCCCGCGTCTGATCGATCCGCTTTCCGGTATGAAAGATCTGGAAAACGGGATCCTGCACATGTGCAGTCCGGACAGTCTGCTTAATGACCCGATGCGCGCGCTGCGTGCCATTCGAATGAGCCTTGAGTTCAATTTAAAGATGGATGAAGAACTTCAGAATGAAATGAGGAATTGTTCATCCCGTCTTCACATGTCATCGCTGGAACGGTATCGGGACGAACTTTTCAAGATCATAAGACTGTATAAAAACCGGGATGCTGTTCAGAACCTGGAACAGTTCGGATATCTGGACTTTCTTTTTCCGGATTGGAAAAATGACAAGGCTTTCCCTGAACTGACATACGTTGATCATGTCGATAAATTTGCTCTGATGTTAACCGGAAAACACACTGTAGACACGCTTCCCGACGAGTTCGCGTCATATGCCGCACAACGTCTGGGCAATTTCAGAGAAGCTTTGCGCGCTTTTTTTGATAAAAGGCTGGCTTTGTATCATACAAGACGGATGCTGATGGGCTTTTCTTCCATTGCGGGAACATTGTCCGGTATGGAAACGGACAATGTAAAAAACTGGTGCGTCCGGTTTGCTTTCAGCAGTTCTGAAACGAATTTTGTCATGTCCGCCCTGCAGGCATATTTATGGCTGGAGTCTTTTCCCTCGGCTGCCAATTACAATGATGTTGATATCTACCGTTATTACCGTCAGTTTCGGGAAGGCGGTATCGCCGGGCTTATCTTGTATCTTGCCGGGAAATACTCCCTGCAGAACGGACCGGATGCTTACAGACAATGGTGTGAACGGGTCGTTTTAGTCCAGGATTATATTTCCGCATATTTCACACGTTACAACGACGTGATTGCTCCGAGACCGCTCCTCAGCGGTGATGATATTCAGGAGCTGCTGGGAATTCCTGCCGGACCGGTGATCGGACAAATCAAAAACGCGCTGATCGAGGCCCAGATACGCGGATCCGTACAGACGATATCTGAAGCCAGAGCATTCGCTAAGCTTCAATCATGACAAAACCGTGAGCTCCGCACACGGCTTGATGAGAAAGCAGCTCTGAGACTTCGGAGCGCGGAGTAAAAATCCTGCAGCATATTATCTGCAGGGATGGTTTTGAAAGCTATATATTTATTCTGAGAAGACAGACTCTTATGTTTTGAAACAAGAAAGGAGAAATCGCACTATGAACAAAAGAAATTTTATTTTTATTACTTTGGCAGTATTACTGCTGCTTGTCGCCTTTTCGGGTTGTTCGACCCGGACAAGTGACAGCGGATACAGTTTGAAAACAGTAGGAAAACGTATCGATTCGAATATTTATATTTTGAATGTGACCATGCTCGGCGATCCCGTAAGCAATAAGAATTTAGGCGGAGAGGGCGTATCCCGGCAGTACAGTGATCTTTACGGATGGGGAAATTCTCGAATATGGCAGGATGGAAAAGGACTTGTTTCCGTTCATGTTAATTCTGTTTCTCCCGCGCTGGATTATGTAAAACCCGGAACGGATATTGTCCTAAAAACGACTGATCTGAAGATCATGGCAATCAGCGAAGGGTATTCTTTTGAGGTACGCTGCCGCAATGATTATGAACCGGTCGCGGCACTTCAGGATAATGAAATATCTAACGATCGATATGATACCTATGAACTGGATTACTGCCGTATGACAAATCCGATAATTGTAAGCCCCGGAGAATAATAAGTTGGATAAGATCATCATCCGCGATTTATCAGCCCGCGGTCATATCGGGATCAGTGAAAAGGAAAGAGCCGATGAACAGGACATCCTGATCAACGCGGTTTTGTTTACCGACACAGCAAAAGCAGCGGAAACCGATGATATCGGGGATTGTGTCAACTATAGTACCATGGTAAAAAAGATATTGAAACTCGCGGCAAATAATACAAAAAAAACCGTGGAGGCATTTGCACAGGACATCGCGGATGAATGTTTGAGCCATGAGCTGGTAAAAAAAGTAATTATTCGTGTAGAAAAAACTTCCGCAGTCAGGTTCGTAAAGGCTGTGGGCGTTGAAATAGAGCGGGAAAAGTGAAAAAAGTCATTTTATCATTATCAATTGGTTTGCTGTTGCTGCTTTCTGCATGTTCCGCGCTGCAGCAGGGAAATATTCCGCTTATCCAAACGGTGGATATCGAAAAAACAGTGCATTGGATGGTGGATGATGCGGTAATGGCGGCTTCCACACAATTGGTATATGAAATGCGGAGAGAGATCCGTACACTGATCCCGCCGACACCAACGCCGACGAATACATATGCTGTTCCTGTCGAGTTCACTCCGACAATGACTTCTATCTGGCAGGGCCAGCATCAGAATGAGGATGTGATCCCTACCACTGTTCCGGAAAACTGTCTTAACAGAGTAAAATTTGTCGAGGATATAACGATCCCTGACGGTACGGTAATTGCCGCGGGGAAACCGTTTACCAAAACATGGAAGCTGCAAAATGTCGGAACCTGTCTCTGGACAGAAAACTACAAATTCGAATTCATTGACGGAGACCTGATGGGAGCGAATAAAAGTATTTCGTTCCCAAAAGACTGTCTGATCCGTCCGAATGACACGATAGAAATATCCGTTTATATGACAGCGCCTGTTGCGAAAGGCCGTTATCAGGGGAACTGGAAAATTACATCCCCCTGGAAAGAGCAGTTCGGTACGGGTGAAAATGGAGATAAATCGGTTTGGGTAAAAATTGAAGTGAGGTGAGAATGAGAAAAAAGATATTGTTTTTGTTTATGATCCTGCTGCTGTCTTCCTGCGCGAACACACCGGACACAGTGAGTTTACAGTCGACAATCGATTCGGCAGTGAATTCTGCGGTCGGAACAGCAATAGCACCTTATGAAGAGAAATTCGAAAGTTTTGTAACAGCTGAAGATTTGGCTGATTCTCAAAAAGAACAAAGCATGCAGATCCAGCAATATGTTCTTGATCAAATCAACCGTGCACAACACAATTCTGATGATGTGACAGACGAAACATCTGAAAAAACTGAAGACACAAGTACCCCCATGATATCAACCGGCGGCGTAAAGGCAACCGTAACACCGGTCGCGTATTCCTATGATAATAACAATTGTGTCGATGACTTCTCCTTTATTTCGGATATTTCGGTACCGGACGGAATGACCATTCCGCCTTATACGATTTTCCCGAAAACATGGTATATCAAAAATACCGGGACGTGTGTATGGAACAGCGGGTACAAAATCGTTTATAATTCCGGCGCGAAAGTAGGAACGGCGGATTCGTTTCCTATCCTGGGAGAGGGTTATTACATTAAACCGGGCGAATTTACTGTCGTCACCGCGAACCTTGTCGCGCCGAACCAACCACTGACAAGTTTTTCTACTTTCTGGGAGCTTGAATCCGATAAAGGAGTGAAATTCGGTTCAGGGCCTGCAAAAAATCTTTATCTGTCATCAAATTTTTATGTACAGAATACATTTAATCTTGTCCAGAATTTCGGCTGTATCAAATGTTCCGATGATTACGGCGCCTTCACATGCGGTATTCCCGGATCAGCCTCAGCGCGTGGTTCTGTTTATTTAGATGAGACAGTGATGACGGAAAATGGCCGTTCACCGGGAACTCCGGGGATCGCGGTTCAGCCTCCGGCGGGGGAAAACAAAAAGGTCCGGTTTGAGTTTGGTCCGCTCCGCTTTCCCCGCGGATCGTATTTCTATACCAATTATTCATGCCGTCCGAATACACAATTCTGCGATGTCCAGGTTCGTTTATATGTCAGGGAGCCCGGATATTCCGAAACTTTTGTTGAAGAAAAGCGAGAATGGAACGATGGCTTCTACGGTGAAATGAAATTCAAGCTTGACGACAAGGGAGTCTTCGACCAGGATTTCTATTACATTATTGAAGTTCAGTCCAACGGCGGTTCGGAAGATGACACGATCATGTTCTGGAATACACAGCTGTATTAGTGATCATTCCTGCTAAACCGGACGATCCTATCAGGAATTTATGGCAAAGATCCGGCTTTTTGCTGTTTTTGTTTTATCGATCTTTATTATATGCCTGGGTGGGAGCACAACCCCTGCCCAGGCAGTCAGTGCCAATGACCTGATCAACCTGATCAACGGAATGCGCAGCGCCAACGGACTGGGTGCCCTGTCAGTCGATTATAATCTTATGGCCTGCGCCCAATCAACTGCTGAAACAATGGCAGCCTCCCATATGACCTGGCATATCGGCAATGTCTCAGGCCGTGCTTCCTCATTCGGATACAACAACTATAATACCTGTTTCGCCACGGAAAACTTTATGGTCGGCGGCCCCGGGACGACAATGGCACAGATCCAGGCACAGTGGTCCGACGCGACACATATGATCCCGGCTCAAAGCGCGAGCTATTGTCACATAGGCGCCGGTGTTGCCACAGCCAGTGACGGTTTGGTGTATTACGTCGTACAGGCAGCCTATCCTGCCGGATCAAAAGGCTGCGGATATTCTGCCGGAACAGGGAGCGCCGCTTCTTCTTCAGGCAGCAGCGGAGGCGGTGCCGCGATGGTCATACAGTCCGTGGTCACCGCTACGCCGGATGAAGACGGTTATCTATACCACACTGTGCAGGAAGGGCAAACGCTCTGGGCGATATCCACAGCGTATAATGTTACGGTTCAGGATCTGCAGGCATGGAACAATATGTATAACTCCAGCGCATTAAGCCTGGGACAGAAACTGTATATCCCCTCCGTCAATGAAGCTGGCCATACGCCGACGCCGGCCGTGGAACTTACAGTTTTTCCGACTGCCGACGCGCAGGGAAGATTCCGCCACATTGTCACTGAAGGCGATACCTTATGGTCGATTTCGGAGTTATGGCATGTTCCTCTGGATGCGATCTATAAAGCAAATAATATGAATGCCAATTCTTCCATCGGATTAGGATGGGAGATCAGCATTCCGGTCACCGCTACGGCAACGCCTTTGCCCACAGATACGCCCACACCGACACCCGAGCCCACGGAAACACCCGTGCCTCCCACGCCGACAGAAGTGCAGGAAAATCCTGATGACGGGGTGAACCGTACAAAGGAATCTTCCGGCACGATCTTGCATCTTCCCGGAGCTTCTGCGAAAACCGCCGTATTTGCCGGGGCTGTTTTTCTGATCCTTGCCGGTGCCATATTCATCTGCATAAACACTTTCCTTCGAAAAAAATAACAAGCCGGAACAAATACCCGGCCTGTTTTTTCTTCCTGTTTCTTCAGGAAACGATTTATATGATCTTAGCTGATGATACGATTCGAAGAATTCCCTGTTTTCTGATACCGATACCCGCTTCTGCCTTTTATCCGTAAATACTTGACGAGATCAGCGACTCCAGCATGCGGGTGGTCAGGGCTTTCGGACGTTCGATGGGCTTTCCCAGGGCTCTTGCCCAGACAACATGTGCCGTGAATCCCATGATACGGCTTGTACCGAACAAAACGGTGTAAAAATCAGTCTCTTTGATCCCGTAATGCTGCTGGAGTGTACCGGAAATGGCGTCAACATTCGGCCATGGGTTGGAAACTTTTCCGGTGGCTTTCAGCATATCGGGAACGACTTCGAATACGTTCAGCGCGGTTTGGAACAGTTCGTCATCGGGCAGATTCCGCTTCCCGAATGCCAGCTGGGCTTTGAACCGGGGATCGATACAGCGCAGGACGGCATGACCGTAACCGGGGATCACATGCCCTTCCGCGAGGGTTTTCGCGACGAAATCATGGATCTGATCTTTTGTCGGGATACCGCCGTATTCGTGATAGAGGTTCAGCAGCCAGTTGCTGCATTCCTGGTTAGCCAGACCGTGCAGCGGACCGGCAAGGCCGTTCAGACCGGCGGAACAGGACAAATAGATATCGGACAGGGCCGAGCCGACCAGATGAGCGGTATGGGCGCTGACGTTCGCGTTTTCGTGATCCATGTGGAGCAGCAGGAACAACCGCATCAGATCCGCGTAAGCCGGATCATCATTTCCCAGCATATGGGCGAAATTCGCTGCCAGATCCAGGTCATTATTGGCTTCGATCTGCTTTCCGCCGCGGTATTTTTTATTGTAAATATATGCGGCGATCCGCGGGGTCCGGGCGGTAAGATCCAGGCTGTCATCCAGCATGACATGCCAGTAATCGTCTTTGGACATGCCATGTTCATATCCCTGATAAAATTTGGACTGTGCCGACATGGAAAGGATCGCGGCTGAGAACATGGACATGGGTGAGGCGGAATCCGGAAAAGCGTTGATCACATCATAGACATACTTCGGGATCTCCGCGCGTTTCCGCCATTCTTCTTCAACATACATGGCTTTTGCCATGGTCGGAATTTCATTACCCATCAGCAGATAATAGATCGCGCCTGTCATGGGGTAATCCGTTCCTTCTAATTTCGGCAGCAGACTGAGGACTTCATTGATCGAATAGGTCCGGTAACGCAGCCCATGGTCCGGATCCACATACGAAATATCGCTGATCTGGATCGGTACTCCTCGGATACCGCTGCAGATCTGTGCGACAGTCACGTTGGAAATAACAAAATCGCCGTGTTCTTTGATCAGACGGTTCATCCGTTCACGCCATATGCTTACATTTGCTTCTATACGATCTTCCAATATCATATTTTCACCTGCCTTATCCGCGGCCCGGCAAGTAGCCGAGCTCACGGGAAATTTGTTTTACACTGTTTACAAGAATATCCGCGTAAGAAAGAAGGAGTTCTTTATCCAGAAAACGCTGTGTGGGTCCCGAGATTGAGATGGATCCGATCGGGATCCCCTTCTCATTGAAGATTGGGGCGCCGATACCGGATGCCTCGGTTTCCCATTCGCCGTGGCTGACAGCGTATCCCTTTTCCCGGATGGTCCGGAATTCTTCCCGAAGCTGTACAAAAAAGTTTTCGTCCTGATATTTCGGAATTGTCCGGGCATAGGCGAATACATTTTCGATCTCTTCCGGTGTACGGAAAGCAAGAATGGACTTTCCGCCGGAGCCGGTAAATATTTTGATCCTTGTTCCGACTGTTTCCACGATCCGTACGGTCTTCCTGCTCTCGATACGTTCAACGCAGACACGGTCAAATTCTTCCGCGGTATAAAGGGACACAGTCTCGTTCGTCTGTTTGTTGATCTGCCGCATATAGGGAAAGGCCTTTTTCCGCAGATCGGAAGAGGCGCTGTAGACCCCCGCCCAGCGGATCACACGCCCGCCCAGAGAGTAGGTACGTGTTTCGTTGTTTTGGATCAGGATGCCTTCATCCCTGAGTTCACTGAGAAGTCTCCCGCAGGAACTTGGTGAAATATCCAGCATACGGGCTGCCTCACGTACTCCCAGTTCCGGTTTCTCGGCGGAAAAGCAATCCAATAAGGAAAAAATGCGGTTGATATATTGATGTTCTGTCGCTGACATTCTTTTATTGTCCCGTTTAACAGGACAATGTCCTGTAAATCGATACACTAATTATACAACAAAAATCCGCGTTCCCGCATATTCCCCCATTTTCCCGCCATATTTATTACATTTTATAAAATTAGTGGAAATCCCGGGCTTCTGAGTGAAACACCCATCCATCAGCCATTCAAACACCAACTAATGTTATAATTACCCCCATGGCAGCCAATATTAAGAAAGCCCTCCCCTTCGTCCTCTTCCTGATCGTTTTCGCCTGTTCAACAGTTATCACCCATCATTTATCTGTCAACCTGCTGGATAATGATGTTTCCGGTGAACTGGTCCTGGCAAAATGCCTGTATGACGAAAAAAGCCCGGTATGCAGGGATTGGTATTACGCGACAGAATTCAAAGTCAATATCCAGCTGGTTTTTGCCGCCCTTTTCGGTATATTCTCATCCTGGTCCGACGTGCGCTTTTTCGGAACCCTCATTATGCAGCTGCTATGTATTCTTTCCCTGATCTTTCTGCTGCGCTCCGCCGGGATCAAATGGGAGATCGTGTGGCTGGGCTGTATTTTTCTGATCCTGCCCTATTGTGTCGCTTACGGGAGGATCGTTCTCTATCACCATTATTATTACCCTTTTCTGGTTTTTTCCTTTCTGATCACAGGCTGTATTTTCCGTTCCCTTGATTCGTCACGGAAGTGGGTATGGAATATTCTGTTATGCCTTTTATCCCTGTACAGCTGTATCTACGGCATCAGGCAGTTTTTCGTGACCATGGCGCCGCTATTTGGAATCGCCCTCCTGCATGCCGTAATGCGGAAGCAGAGGATACCGCTGCCCTTTTTCCTTATCTGTATTTTCGGGGCAGCCGGACTTTGGATCAATTCGGAAGTGATCTCGAAGAATCTCTCGATCGAGACCGATTTCTCCCATAACATAGCCTTCAAAGGGATCTCGGATGTTTATGTCGTCCTGTTTTCGATATTCCGGCAATTTGCCTACCGCTCCGGGATCGAAAAGAAGAGCTTCCTCGGCTTAATGTCCTTTGCCGGGATCGCTGTGGCGGTCTACGCGCTGGGATGTTCTCTGTACGGGTTGTTCACTGAAAAAGACCTGAAGAAACAGATCATGAAAGGAATGCTGTTCACGGGGATCGCACTGACCTCCGGCACGCTTCTGTTTTACGAATTCCCTTATAATACCCGGTACGACTATACCCGTTACCTCATTCCGGCCTCCATCTGGACCGTGCCTTTGTTCTGTCAGATCCTTTCCGAAACCGGGAAGGGTACGGTACGCAGAATACTGATCACCGGCGCGGCAGCGGTTTTTACCCTTAACGGGCTGATCAATTTATGCTTTTTCTACGACCCTTCATATTTCTCTCAGGACTACGACGGGCTGGCATTCCGGTCTGTTGAATATATTACAGAGTTTGATGATATTTTTAAAAAGATCAAAGAGGAAAATTTTGATCTGGGCTATACATTTTCCAATCAGAATGTCCTTATTGAAAAATTAAACGGCCTTCCGGTCATCGTTTTGGAAGCCGAAGCGGACGGCCTGACCTATTCGGATTGGATGACCCGGAAAAGCTTCCGTGATATCCGCGCAGGGAAGGTTTTCCTTTGGGCGGATATGAATGAGGCCCTGACCTTCCGCGCCTTCCCGATCTCAGATCAGGCCGAACTACTGCTGAATTACAAGGATAAGGTCCTGCTTTTCGAGATCAAAGACCCCGCCGCCTTCAAATCCTACCTCGATCACCGCTACTGGCACTATTAAATCATTTATAGTTGAAATTCAAAAATATTGCTGTAACGTCATCGATAGTTGTCGGTTTATATCTAACGAAAAAAAGAAACGTGAAAAGCCCTTCCCGTTTCTTTTCTGATTCCATTATAGATAAGTCAACAGACCGTCTGAAAATCCAAACAACCTGCTTAGTGTATATTGATCATTTAATACGACCAATAACAATCAACTACCAACCACCAACCATCAACCAATAACTATTGACTAATGACTATTGACTAATGACTATTGACTAATGACTGTTAACGCCTCGTTGATGGCGCGGGAAAACTGGTCGCCGCAGGAAGTATCTTTGTAACCGCAGCGGACACCGGACAGCATATCAGCGATCTTTTTCGCGTCCTGACCTTCAACCAGTCTGCCGATGCTTTTCAGGTTGCCGTCGCATCCTCCGAGAAAACGCACATTGTGAAGCTTGTTTTCCTCATCGATATCGAAATAAATCACCTGGGAACATGTCCCTCTTGTTTTATATGAATATTGCATTATGAAACTCCTCTCTCCGGAAACCCTGTTTCCGAAGGTAATTAGCAAAGATTTACGCTCCCTGTCCTGCTGCACATTTACCCATTCACAACTTTGAGTAAAATGTCAGGAACCCGTTTTATAAATGATCGTACATCCGTCTATATCCTGAATCTCCGATGTAAACCCCGCTTGATATCTGAACTCTGCACTCTGAACTCTGATATTTATTTTCCCAGGATGTCCACGACGACCAGCTCCGGCGGGTTATTGAAACGGGGAAACCTTTTCGAGTCACCGAGTCCCCGGCTGACGATCACATCCGTATTTTTGACCTTTGTTACGCTGTCAACCAGGTCGGGGAAGACCCCCGTTCCCTTAGCATAGACAGCACCTGCCAGCGGCAATCGGAAAATGCCCCCATGCCTGTGTCCGCAAAGCGCGGCATCGATATCTTCACCGTGCAGGTAGGCACGTTTTCCGTGGCGGTATCCGACGTCGTAATATGCCGGATCATGGACCAGCAGCAGCTTGAAATGATCGGACTGCGTATAGCGCGAAATAAAATCCTTCC
>DAIMGK010000054.1:6901-26242 GCA_036723985.1 Flexilinea sp. | reverse complement strand
CGCTAATTTGATAACCCCTTACTAATTTTGAACGTACTATTATTGATCGCTTACGGTATAAAAAAACGGGCTGAATTTTCAGTCCGTTTTTTTATTGTTCAATTTCTGTCTGTTTTAGCCGACAAACGCGGGCTCGACAGGAGTCAGGGATGTCAGATCTGTTTCAAATGAAACATCCAGCTGTTCCGCATAACTGTCAAGCCATTTCTGATAGGCATTATCGACAGCTGTCTGATATTGGCTGCTGGTATAAGGATGTTCCTCATGAGCGATAACCTGGATCAGATGATAACCAAACTCAGTCTGTACCGGGTCGCTGATCGTTCCGACTTCCTGGCTGAAAGCAGCATCATTGAATGCCTGAACCATTGTACCTTCGGTAAACCAACCAAGATCGCCGCCTGCAGAGGCAGTAGAATCAGTAGAGACTTCCGCTGCAACATCGCCCCATTCCTCACCGGAGTTGATGCGTTCAAGCGCGGCAAGGGCTTCTTCTTCGGTTTCAACAAGGATATGACGTGCCCAGACCATGTCAACAGTACGCGGAACAGATTCTTCGATCTTATCTTTGACCTTTTCCTCAAGCAGTTCATATCTGATTTCTTTCTTCAGATAATCTTTGGTAAAGTAGAAGTTATTTGCGAAGTAATAACTTTCGTACTGTTTGAACATGTCTTCAGTGTAAACTGTCGGAGTCGGAGCAAGTGTCGGTTCAACGGCTTCAGTGGGTTCAGCAACGATATCTTCGATGAGTTCGGCTGTTTCGCTGACGGCTTTATCAACATCCGCAGTAACATCTTCAGCAGTTTCTTCTACTGCCTCTTCCACCGCTTCAGCAGCTTCTTCAACTTTATCCGCTGCGGCTTCTTCGACAGCTTCTTCAACAGCTTCCTTCACTGTTTCTTCAACTGTTTCAACGGGTGTTTCTTCGGCGACTTCTTCAACTACTTCATCAACAGTTTCCGCGGCCGTTTCTTCAACAGCTTCTTCCACAATTTCTTCCGCTGTTTCAGCAGCAGCTTCTTCAGCTGTTTCTTCGGTCACTTCATCAGTAACAGTCTCTTCTTCGACTTCATCGACCGGGATCGGCGTCTCAGTGTAACGAAGGACAGCAAGCTGTTCGTCGGTAACAGTCGGAGTTGCCTCAAAAGGTTCGGATGTCGGAGCCGGGGTAGGCGTGCCATCAGGATAATAGCCAAACATTCCGCGATATGAAGCTTCAATTTCTTCATCGCTGACTGTAATGCCTTCTTTATCCGCACCGTAGGCCATGATCCTCTGGTCGATCATATTGCTGAGGACCTGCTGCCCCAAAATGCCTTTATAGGCATCTGACATCTGAGAGGCATAACTTTCACGTGTGGATTCATCCATTTCCATTCCGAACATCGAATAAAGCTGCTGCATATAAGAGTAGTTATTGTTCATATTGGAACGCTGCAGACTGACAGCAGCCTGATATTCGTCCAATTTGATCGTCTCATCGCCAATTTTCGCAACAACTTTCCGGGAGGGTTTGTTGACGATGCCCAAAATAAGAGCAATGAACAAACAAACCGCAACGATGCCGCAAACCGAAAGGCCGAAGATCTTCAGCATTTTCATCTGTTTTTCTTCTTCTTCGCGGCGCTGACGGTTGGTTATATTATTCTGACGTAGATTCAGGTTTTCCTGTTTTTCATTTTCTGCCATAATAACTTCCTTCAAAAAAGGGCACAGAGAATTCTCTATGCCCTGTCTTGTAAATCATCTTTGCTGTTTACCGGACGACATCCTGATAGGGTTCGGATGTGAACGGCAGCAGCGCGATCTGGCGGGCGCGCTTTACGGCATACGCGATGGCACGCTGATGTTTAGCACATGTACCGGTCTGACGACGCGGGCGGATCTTTCCTTCTTCCGTAACAAAACGGCGAAGCAGATCAGTATTCTTATAGTCAATTTTCAAAGTTTTGTCTGAACAGAACTGGCAAACTTTCGGACGAGCGACAAAACGACGGGCACCGCCACGATGTTCCTGTTGTTCATTCATCATTTCTTCATTCATGATTTTCTCCTGAACGGCCTTTCCGGCCGTTATTCAGATAATTTATTAGTCTTCGACAACGGCAGTGATCATCGAACGCATAATGCTTTCGACATACCGCATGTTCTGGCTCAGGTTCTTGACAGCAGCCGGATCCATATTCGCTGTGATCAGCACATACTGTCCCTCACGCTGTTTTTGAATACGATATGCCAGTTTTCTCTTACCCCAGTTATCAACACTGACAACTTCACCTTTATCATCGGCGATCAATCCTGTGATTTTCTCAACAACACCGTTGAGATTTTCTTCATCAAGATCCGGATGAGCAATGAAAATGATTTCGTACTTGCGCATTTTTCTTTCTCCTTTCCATGGGATTATTTCCGCGCGAAACGGAAACGGAAGGCTTGCCACTCAGGCAAATCTTTGTTATTATACCACCTTAAAAATAATAATTTATTATTGCTGGAAAATTCAGTACACTGAAAATCAGAAGAATAATGAGAAAATCTTCGGAACAAAAATGATCAATCCGATAATAATACTGCCTAAAGCCAAAATCAACACGCCCCCTGCTGCAAGATCCTTTGCTGATTTGGCAAGAGGATGCTTTTCGAGTGTAACCAGATCAACTGTTCTTTCAATAGCGCTGTTTATCGCTTCAGCACTCCAGATCGCGCAGATAATAAAAACCAGGACTATCCATTCAAGCGTATTAATATGGGTAAGAATACCCATTATGATCACAGCGATCGTAAAAAACAGATATACCCTGGTGTTTTTTTCATTCCGCCATAATTCACAAATGCCGCTGAAAGCGTACCGGATCGCTTTAATTCTGCCGATAAAATAATTAGAATTCAAAATCTTCTCCCGGGCGCCGCCCTAATTTTATATTGCATTCAGTAAGATATTGATCCTGGAGTTTCCACATTTCTTCTTGTTCCGCATCTGTTGTGTGGTCATAACCAAGCAAATGAAGAATGCCATGGATCAGCAGAAGGCTTATTTCATTTTCAACCGGATGGCCTGATTTTTCAGCCTGTAATTGAGCACGTTCCATGCAGATAATGATGTCACCGAGATATTCTTTTCCGGTTTCGGGATCAATTTCCCCGTCAGAACTGAAAGAGAGCACATCAGTGACTGAATCCACATCACGGTAATTACGATTCAGCTCTTGAATCGTTTCAGGCGATACAAAAGATAAAGAGAGATCCGGCAGCGATTCATAATAATCAAAAAGGATCCTGGCTGCGTTCCGTTTCAGTTCATCTTCATTATTAATTGTAACGTTTTCGATTTCATTATTGATTATCAACATATGCACCCTGTATATCTGATATTCGTTTTGCAGTATAAAACCTGACAGCTAAAGCTGAGGAATATGCCCGGTAAGTCATTTTACATCCGGAAAAAACCTTCGGAATTGGGCTTCTTATCTGCGCGTGTCAGAATCATTTGTGCCTGAACTGTTCGCTTCATGTCTTTTCGCAGACTGAAAACATAAATATAATTGTTCCGTGATTTGTCATTTATTACCGGATTTCTCGTCTGATTTTTTGTCTGTCTGTCCGGGATAGCGTACTCTCGGATGGTATATATTCCGTAAAACTCGCTCAAAAGATTGTCTCGCTGTAGACATGTCACGGAAAGTCAGAGGAGTGTTATCCATCTGCCCGGCAGTTGTATACAAGTCAAAGGTAGACTTAACAAGTTCGGCTATTTCCTCATTTTTCGAAGGTTTCTCGGCCCGGGCACGGGCTTCAACTGTATCAGCCAACATTACCAGAGCTGTTTCTTTTGTTGTCGGATTCGGGCCGGGATAAGTGTAATCGGCAGGATCTACGTTATCGGCACCAAATTCTTCGACAGCCTGTCCGTATTGGAAACGTGTCATATTTGTTCCATGATGCTGGCGGACAAAGTCGGCAATGGGTTCCGGCAGATGATACTGATGGATCAGATCGACTCCATCAGTTACATGCTTCATGATCGCATGCGCTGTTTCCTGCGGCGTCATATCCAGGTGAAGATTCAAATTATCTGAAACCTGGTTTTCAACAAAGAAAAATGGATTCAATGTCTTTCCGACATCATGATACATCGCCCCTGCTCTGGTAAGAAGAGAATCCGCCCCGATATCCCGTGCAGCCTGTTCAGCCAGATTCGCAACCTGAAGCGAATGCTGATATGTTCCGGGAGCAACCTGTAAAAGCACCTGTAGCAAAGGTGAATCAGGCCGCAGTATTTCCATAAGCTGCATCGGTGTCGTGATGCCGATCCAGCCGGATATCATATAATGGCATACGATTGACAGTGTTCCTGAAATCAATCCGGAGATGATCACAGCTCCTGCGATTGAAAGTATCCCTGTCATATCCGGAGAGATACTTGCATTTACATATTGGTAGGATATCACAACGGGAACGCTGATCAGTCCGGAAAGGATCCCTGTGCCAAGAAAATTCCCGATGTTACGCTGTTTACCGAGTATGATGACTGACGATATTGAACTGAGCATATAATAAACGCAGATCACAACAGCGTTTGTGAAATCATATGGGATCAAAATAGACAAAAGGAATGAAAACAGGATCGCCGGAGATTTTCCAAAGAGGCTTGTTATTGTCAATCCAAGCGCAGATGCAGGGAAAACATACGGGATCAATGTGTGGTTGGGGGTGATCACTCTTCCTATCATAAAATAGATCAGGAAAAGTATAGCAACGACCAGCCAGTTTTTAAATCCGTAAATTCCGATATCCGGAGTATTTTTCAAAAATACAAGGAAGAATAGAGCCAGCCCTACAATGATACAAATTACGGAAATATACTTTTCCGGATTATTCTGTGTGATAACAAGCCCCATCTTATTCAGCGCTTCATAGGTCAGTTCTGTAACGATCTGTCCTTTCTGAATAACAGTCTGGTTGATTACAAAGGTCCTCTCCCTTGGCTGTACTGCGTTGCTTGCTTCCTGCCTGCTTTTTTCGGTCAGTTCAGGACTGTATAAACTGTTAGCTGTTATAAAACGGCTTACGATGATCGAAACAAGGTTGGATATCGGTTGATTGATATAATAATTGATCATTGCAGGAATGTTTTGGATCTCGGTCATTACCTGAGTTTCCCGGATGGAATTCTGCATGACATTTTCAAGGATCCGCAAACATTCATCCTGCAATATGCTCCAGTCATCTGCTGAGAGATCGAGAAGCTGATTGATCGTTTCTTCATCAAAATCTGTAACAGAAATCGCCTGAATATCCGTTATTTTCTGGGCGCGGGTAGCATATTCATCATTCCTGACGATATATATATACGAAAAAGTATATCTAAGGTTTTGGACCTGGTTTCTGGAAATCGTAGGATCCGCGGGAAGATAGATATTGCTTACGTTTTCCGCAGCATCCTTTTGCGCTTCAGACGTCAAATAATCACTTACATATGTAATTGTCCTTGGGGCGGTGATATCTTTTGTGGCTACATCGCCTACTTTCAGGCCATAGCTTGAACGCCGCAGGGATATCTGTGTTGTGAGAATTAAAAACACAACAGCACAGACCGCAATAAATAAAATCGCGGTTGGCTTAAAACCGGAAGGCTTTTTTATATCATCTGAAGTGTTTTCTTGATTTTTTTTCATTATTTTGTAAGAAGCTCTTTTACTGTCTTACTGATGACATCATTTGCCGCCAGACCTTTCAGTTTAGGCATAACTGCTTTCATAACTTTACCCATATCCGCCGGAGATGACGCTCCGACTTCTTCAATACCGGTCTGAATCACTGCTTTCAGTTCATCTTCTGATAATTGTTTTGGAAGCAAAGGTTCGATCGCTTCAATATCTTTCTCTGCCTCAGCGGCGGCAGTTTCCCGTCCGCCCTTTTGTGCTTCAGCAAGCGTTTCTTTTCTGATTTTCAGTTCTTTCTGAAGGATCTGAACGACTTCGTTATCATCAAGTTCTTTCCCGCCGGTCTTCTCTGTAAATTTTATCGAAGAAAGGATCATTCGGTAAACCCTTTTCGCATCCTCGTCGTGGGATTTCATTGCCTCTTTCAATTTTTCATTAATGGTTTCTTTCAAAGTCATAATATCGTTCTCCTTTCAACACAACAGGTCAGACGCCTGTTTTATAAACATCTCATTTATCTCAGCTTTTTACCTCATCCGCAGCGGTTCAACAGGTATTCCCTTCGTACGGTTTGAGGTTCGACCCGTTTGTCGGGTCCAACAAATTCTTCCGCTGATGGTTCCTTCGTGTACAGCATTATTTCCGGTCAGTTTACGAGCAATCTGTCATATATGCTTTCCAGAAGTTTCTCACTGATCATCGGAATGACCAAAATGTCTTCAGGAGAAGAAAACCTTCCTTTTTCTTCACGCAGACGCAATATTTCTTCTGCCCGTTTTTCTCCTATTCCCGGCAATGACATCAGTTCTGCTTTCCCGGCGCTGTTCAGATCGATCTTTTCTTCCTCCGGAACAATTGATGTCATTGTCGGCTGGACAGGACCTGTTGTCGGTATTATGATCGTTTCTCCGTCTATGATCCATTTTGCCAGATGAGCATTGACAGGGTCTGCATCCTCTGTTAAACCGCCTGCCATATCGACCGCTTCACCGATCCGGATATTACCATCCATCGTGTAATATCCCGGAGTTTTTACCGCGCCAAAAATTCCGAATTGATTTGTCTTCGATCTTTGTCCGGGTGTAATAGATATCTCAGTGATCCTTTCCGGATAAATGATCAGCATAACTGCTCCGGCAATGATCGTCAGAATGATCGTGACCAGGACGATTTTCCATAAACTGTCCATTAATTTTTTATGGTTATGCGGCTCCTTCTGCTACAGCGGATTCAGCAGGGACTTCTCTTTCTTCTTCAAGGGCAAGCATTTTTTCAAATGATGCCAGCGCCACTTCCAGCATTGAATCATCAGGATCTGCTGTCGTGATATTCTGAACAGCAAGATTTGGCTTTGTTATAAACTTTACGATCGGGTTATCCAGATGCCGTGCCGTAAAGAATATGAATTCATAGGAAACTCCAGCAATGACCGGGATGAGAAGAAGCCGGCTCAGCAGCCGTGATGCCAGCGACTGTGTCAGCGGCCCGATGAGGATGAACAGCACCACGGAAATGATCACAACAGTTACCATGAAGGCTGTGCCGCAGCGAGGATGCTGCCGGCTCTGTTTTCTGACGTTTTCGACAGTCATGTCAAGTCCGCTCTCGTAACAATTGATCGTCTTATGTTCTGCGCCATGATAACGGAAAACCCGTTTGATGTCTTCCATCTGTGAAACAGCGACCATATAAATAATTACTACAGCGAGACGGAAAAGGCCTTCCAGTGCATTGGACACCCACAAGGATGCATGAAGATGGTCTTCAATGATTTTCCCGATCCAGGCCGGTCCTACAAAGAATAACAAAGCCGCCAAGCCAAAAGCCACCAGCATTGTTATGATCATTTCGCCCGGCGTGATCTTTTCATCTTCACCGGTCTGCATATTAGCCGAGATGGAAAGATATTTCATTCCAAGGCCCAGCGAATCCCACAGAGATATCAATCCTCTCAGGAAGGGGATCTTTCTGATATTTGTTTTGTAGATCCCGCCCAATTCCTCTGATACGGTTTCAATGGTTCCATCAGGTTTACGGAATGATGCGGCAAGATACTTTTTTCCCCGCATCAATACACCTTCGATCAAGGCTTGTCCGCCATAAGACGGTAATATTTTTTCAGACATATTATTTAACTCCTTACTACATTATATTCGAATTTTTATGAATCGCACAATTTGAAGAACATTTTTGATAAAATTCTGATATTCGTAATGATTTTCAATGTATAATCCACCATACAGGAAACGGACATAATACATGATAAAATTTCTTTTTAATTATATACGCACTTTCTTTTTGATGATCCTGCTCTTTTCTGCAGGATTGATACTGATTTATACCATTCCCAACAAAGCACTGGAACCGCAATACTCAAAATCTCTGGATCAGATCCTTGAAGAAGAAAGCTATCCGAATTATTTATTCAAATCGGACGCATCGATCCTTGATAATTTTATGGATACCGTGATGATCAAAACCTGTCACGTCTCAAATGTTTATAAAAATGTTTTTGAAGCGGCTTTCGATAACAACGGCTACCCCCGATACTGGAACGGTTATCTTCTTACTCTGCGTCCGATAATGACTCAATTTACATATCAGCAGATCCGGTATATCAATATGCTCATTCTATTGACTGCCTTTTGTTTGTGCTTTTCAGGCATCCATAAAGAGTTCGGGATACTGATGGCTGTGGGCTTCGCTGTATCCGTCCTGATGTGTTTTCTGGTGCTTATCGGAGAATCACTGCAATATATTTCCGTCTTTCTGATCATGTTTGGCGTGATGCTCTTGATACTGTATTGCCCCATTTTTTACGATATCAATAAAACAGGATTGCTCTTTTTTGCCGCGGGCATGGCCGCAAATTTTTTTGATCTTCTGACTGCGCCGCTGTTGACTCTAGGCATACCCTTGATCCTTGTATTGAGTCGTGAGATCCGGAAGAAAAATACCGTACAAACCTTTATCAGTATAGTCATGCTTTCTGTTTCCTGGTGCGCGGGATATGCCTTATGCTGGATCGCAAAATGGGCATTAGGTACACTTATCCTTGGTACAAACGTTTTTGACGATGCGATGGCTACCGCAAAATTCAGAGTCGAAGGAAATGAGACATATCCGTTGGACAGAGCTTTGATGTTCAGGCTGAACTTTGAGACCTATTTCTTCGCAAAAGGGCGGAAGCCATTGATCTTTACCGTGCTGATATTGATATTCTCCGCTCTGCGCATTATCCGGTCTCGTAAAAAGATTCATTTTTCCGCTTTTTTCCTCAGTCTGAGTATCGCATCTTTTCCTTACATTTGGTTTTTTGTGTTCGCAAATCATTCCCAGCTGCATTATTTTTACACATACAGGATCCAGGCAATAGCGATGTTCGCGGTTTTTGCCGCATTCAGCAATGCTGCCGAAGTGCATGAGGCATGAAATATATGCGGCGGCAGTCAGAAGTAAGCATTAATTTTCGGATCAATATAAAAATAATAAATAAAGATATATAAAGATTGTCTTTTTTATATAAAATTTTCCGAAAACAGGTGTATAATATTGTGTTGAAAATTAAGATTGAATCGTTTGACGGGCTGCGGATGGATCATTCCAGTGAGATTAATCACTGATAAGTAAAAAAAATTGGCATTGTTTGTCGGTCATGATCAAAAATCATGATATTTAATCATTGGAATTATTCTGTTTTACCGTCAATAGGATCTAACTGACGGTTTTTTTATTTATGAGTGAGAATAAAATAACCCGATTAGCCGTGCAAAAGAAAAATCCAAAACGGGTAAATGTTTATTTAGACAACGTTTTCGCGTTTGGTTTAAACAGAGAAACCGCAGCATGGCTGAATATAGGGCAAATCCTGAATGATGAAAAAATAAAAGAACTGTTAGCAGCAGATCAAAAGGCCGAAGTTTATCTAAAGGCTGCGGAATATATATCATATAAGCCGAGAACAGTCCGGGAGACAAGAAGGAAGCTTCATGAAGCGGGTTACGATGAAACGCTTATCGCGGATACGCTTTCAAGATTATCTGTAAACGGTCTCCTGAATGACAAAGAATATGCAGATCAATGGGTCGAAGAACGACAGCGAATCAGCCCGAAAAGCAAACGCGTACTCGAATATGAACTTCGGAAAAAAGGCATCCCCGATCATTTGATTCAATCCGCCGTTGAAGATGTGGATGATTATCAGGCCGCATATGTGACAGCCCAAAAAAGGCTTTACAGGTTTGAAGGGCTTTCCGAATTCGAATTTCGGAATAAAATGGGAAGCTTCCTGGCCGGCAAAGGGTTTTCATACGATGTGATCTCGATCGTTACACGAAAACTTTGGAAAATGATCCGCTCTTCAGCATAATCACACTATGATATGGGAGATGAATGATTATGAGCATTCCGTTGTGGATTTTTATTGTGTGTATACTCATCATTGCAGGTGTCGCCTATGTTCTGGCTAATTACCTTGCAAAGACAATGAATGAGAAATTTATCAAGGAACAGCAGCAGGACGCAGAAAACATAATTCTTGTCAGCAGGGAAAAAGCACAGCTTATCGAATCCGATGCAAAAGATAACGCGATCAATATATTAAAAGAAGCCGAAAATGAAATTCAGCGCAGACGCGGCGAACTGACCAAAGAGGATGAACGCCTTCAGAAGAAACGCATCGATTTGGATCACCGTATTGAAAAAGTGGAACAGCGTGAGAACAATCTCAATAAAAGACAGAGTACGTTAGATAAAAGACAGAATGACATTGAAAAAATGTCATCCAAACAGCTTGAGGAACTGCAGCGTGTCTCTAACATGACAACAGCTGAAGCGCGCCAGGAGCTTCTCTCAAAAGTCGAACATGATGCCCACAGCGATATGGCCCGCATCATCCGGCAGATCGAACAGGAAGCCCGGATCGAAGGTGATAAAAAGGCACGTGAGATCGTCGCTACCGCCATTCAGCGAGTCGCATCAGATCAGGTCAACGAGATCACTACATCCATTGTCAATCTTCCCGGCGAGGAAATGAAAGGCCGTATCGTAGGAAGAAACGGACGGAATATCCGCGCATTTGAACAGGCTGCCGGAGTTGACGTGATCGTAGATGATACGCCCGAAGCCGTGATGATCTCATGTTTTGATCCGATCCGCCGTGAAATCGCGCGCCGCTCACTGGACCGTCTGATCCAGGACGGACGGATCCATCCTGCACATATTGAGAAAATTCTGAATGAGGAAGAAAAAGAGGTAAACAAGCTGATCATTGAAGCCGGTGAACAGGCTGCATATGATGCAGGTGTCGTCGGCCTTCATCCGGAAATCGTTAAAATGCTCGGCCGCCTGAAATATCGTACTTCTTACGGACAAAACCAGTTGAATCACTCAGTTGAGACATCAAAGCTGGCTTCTGTGATCGCGTCGGAACTCGGTGCTGACGTGGAACTTGCCCGTCTCGGTGCTCTTCTTCACGATCTCGGAAAATCAATGGATCATAATACCGAAGGTACACATGCAAAGATAGGCGCAGAATTCGCAAAAAGATATGGTGTAAACGCGAAAGCCGTAAACATTATCGCAAGCCATCACCACGAAGTCGACCAGGAATCTGTCGAAGCTGTGATCGTAGAAGCTGCTGATGCCATCTCCGGAGCCCGTCCCGGCGCGAGGCGCGAGGACCTTGATCAGTATATCAAACGTCTGCGTGCGCTTGAAGATATCGCGAATTCCCACAAGGGTGTCACCAATTCCTACGCGATCCAGGCCGGCCGTGAGGTACGCATCATCGTAACTCCGGAAGAAGTTGACGATTACACCGCCCAGCAGATGGCCCGGGATGTAGCCAATCAGGTGGAAGAGACAATGCAGTATCCGGGACAAATTAAAGTGACCGTCATTCGCGAAACCCGTGCTGTAGAGTATGCGAAGTAATACAAACCAATTAAACATGAACTGACATGATGTCAGAATAACAAAAGTGCCTTTAATATGGCACTTTTGTTATTCTTTGCTATAATTCAAATATGGCAAAAGGCACAAATTTTTTTGATCTCTTTGGAAATCACAATCTGCCCAGACAAAGCGGATTTGATATCACGCTGCTTCCAATGAACCTTTCCGAAGGAAGAAACATTGGGGACCTGTCCGGCCTATTTTTGTTTACCGCACCGAAAAAAACTGAAAACAGCAGACTTGCAGATATATTTATCGTTTTGATCCATGTTGAGAATATGGAAATCGCCGATGAAATGCTGCATGCCTGGGCCAATGAGCTCGCTGAAGCATATTTTATCGCACGCGGCTCTCTTACTATGGGAGTTAGTTCCGCGGTAAAACAATTATCTTCCCATCTCGCGAAAGACAAAAAGCTAAGCGTTTTTCCGACGATATACCTGAATATTTCGGTCCTTCGTGACCGGTCACTCCTTCTGGCTCATTCAGGACCTGTCCACTCTACGATCATATCTTCCGATCACGTTCAGAATTTTTCAAATGAAACATGCCTGCCGCTTCAGCCGGACAATAATGATCTGAGCTTTTTTACAGCGGATGTACATTCTGAAGATATTATTCTGCTGTGTCCTCATGTTCCGAATGACTGGACAAATGCGGCGATCATGGAAGTCACGGGTAATTCTCCTCTGAATGCGATACGTTTTTTACTGGATCGTTCAGGAGGCAATCTGCAGGCTGCCGTGATCCAGCTGAAAACAGGTAAAGGACAAATAACCTATCGAAAAAAATCCACTATAACAGCAAATGTTAAGCCCGCGTTTGAAGAAAAAGCAGAAAAATATTCAGGTCCCGGTACGAGACGCCGCTCTTCGGACACAAAATCTTCCGATTCTGAAACTCTTACATCAAATCCGGGTGAGCCGGAAAAACCGCTTTACCGTCAGAAAAAATCTTCGGAATTTTTTAACGAATTCGGGACTGCAGAGAAGGAATCTACACCAACAGAATCCGAAAAGATGCCTTTGAATACCGCTGAAGATATAAAGGATGCTTCCGAATCGACAGAACCGCCTCTTACAGGTGAAAGGGAGTTGCCCGGTTCAAACGATGTTCCCTATGATTTTTCCGCAAAAGAAACCCCTCAGGAAAAATCAGATACGGAAGAAATTAAAATAAGACGGAAAGTTATAAGGGCAGTTCCCAATAATGAAAATCCCAATAAAAATAAAAAGAAACGAAAGCTGAACTTCAGCAGGTTAGCCATAATTCTGATCTGCGGATTACTGATACCGATCATTGTTGTGTCAGCGTTGTTTTTTGTATATTCAGGAAGAAGCAAAAACAAGCTTCATGAAGAATATCTGACGAAAGCAATAGAAACGGCACAAAATGCCATGCTGGATACTGACCAGAGGACCCGTGAAGCAAAATGGATGGAAGTAATATCGTATACAGAACAGGCTATGACTTATGGCAATTCACCGGCAGCAAGGGATATTCTCCGAAACGCGATGCAGCAGGTAGACAGTATCAATGGCGGGATCACCACTGTTTACAACTATGCGAATGCCGCAAAACTTCCGCAAAATCTGAATATTACTGAATTCGCTGCAGCAGGACAGTTCACTTACGCTTTAGATTCGACCAGCGGATCTGTTTTACGATTCGTTCCGAGTGGTAACGGACTGGCACTTGACACTACATTCAGCTGTACGCCCGGTAACTACAATGAACTTGGCAAAGAGAATTCTTCGATAAAAGTAGGAGCTTTATTGGATTTCGTTCTCCTTCCGCCCGGAAATCCTCATGGTTTTGTTGCGGCGGGGATCGACGCAGACGCGAATGTCCTTTACTGCTCGGGATTCAAAACCAATCAGGCCGGTAAACTGCAAAAACCGAATATGGAAAAGTTCACCATAAAAGCTGCTTCTTTTTATGATAATGCGCTGTATATTTTGGATACACAGGCTTCCGCAGTATGGGAATTTATTTTCAGCAATGCTGACGGGTTCAATTTTGAACCATCCAATTATTACGGCTCTTATTCCCCTTACCTCACAGATACGATCGACTTCACGATATATAAGGAATACGGCTATTTTCTTAGAGCAAACGGAGCTATACTGTTTTGTGACTACACAGGTTATAAGCCGGATTGTACAGATATTGTATATTTGAAAAGTCAGGATGGTACCTCCCAAATTGATCTGAACCTTCATCAATTTTCCAAAATTATGATAAATAATTCACCGGATAATTCTATATATATAATGGACCCAAAACTGCAGTCAATCCTGAATATTTCAGTCAAAGGGAATTTTATTCGATGCATTGTTCCGAACAGATCAGGCGAAGAGATCTCTCAATTTTCCCGGGCCACCGCATTTGGGATCACCGGACAGAACCGGCTTCTTTGGGGATATCGAAACAATCTATATATCGGAAATATGCCATAAAAAAAAGCGTACCCTTTTCAGGGCCGCTTTTTTATGGTTATCAAATTTTTACAAAAATAATAAAGATGGGAATCCCAATCCCGTTTTATGGATTTCGGTAAACAGAATTTTTAGACGACTGAGATCATTCTTCCGAATCGTATTGAATACTGAGAAACATGGTTCCTGTGAACGGAAACTTGTCCATTATTTCAATCATCCAATATCTTCAGGGTATTTATTGCTCACCCCATCGCTTTTTTACATCAGCTTCCAGATCCTCTCGCTTTTTCTGTCGTCCCATTTCATAATCAAGCTTGATCTCATCGATCCCGTTTTTTATATCATCCCGGATCTCATCTCCGGTTTTAGGTGTTACTAACGAAGCAGCGACAGATCCTGTGACTGCCCCGGCAAGGAAACCACATACAAAATTTTTCAGCGTCTCAAACATAAAACTCCTTTCATTTTTATTATATCAGCCTTCAATAATATTTTCTGTGATCCTTATTTTTTCATTCAATAAAGAATCATATATATCCAGGTTATTATAAGGATTTTGTTCATTCCTGAGCGTATCAGCCCTTGCCGCACCATAAGCTGCTGCTTTCTGATAGTCATATGTTTCGTTGAGCCCGATAAGGTGAGCTCCGCAGAAGCAGGAAAGCGCTCCGATTTTTTCTTTTTCTGTTGGGTTGACGTTTGGTATATGCTTCAGTTGTCTGTCAAATCGGTTAATAAAATAATATGACCTGTCGACTGCTTTTACAACAATATTCTCAGCTCCAAAATCCAGAAGTGTTTTCATCATATCAGCAAGCGTATGAATATTATACTTCTCAGTGAATAGCGAACGGATATATTTTTCCCTGGTAATGAATGCCGAGATCCCGTTTATCAGTGTTTTGATCGATTCGTAATAATACGGTTCCATATATTCGCCGCTTGAATGCATCGTTATCGTTTTTCTGACCTCTCCGGAAAAGGCCTGCGGCAGCAAATTATGGGATATATAATCCATTGGGCAAATATGGACGCACCTGGCTTCCAGATAAGCAGGCGAGATATCCCGTGCAAGCATTGTTTCTTTTGTTTTTTGTGCAGAACGGAGAGTTTTTTCTTCTTTTTGATTATACCCGAGTAATTCTTTCGGAAAAGGTTTCCCGGCACGGAAATATTGAGATAACGCGTTTTTCGGTCTGCTGAACCCTTGCGGATTTGATGGGTCCTGTTCAAAATATGAAATGAAAATTCGATGCTCCATCGGAGAATCCAGCTGTTTGATTCCATCCAAACTTGTATTAATTTTTGACAGTTTTTCAATAAATACAGATGGAAAATTATTCCCTACTTTAGAAATCAGCCCCGGGTGTTTCTCCCAGGGGCTCATTCCGATTGCTGTATATAATAAATGACCGCCGGGAATATCATTTATATCATTACCCTCCTGTGTGAGGATAAAATCCCGGCTCAATTTTCCGATTATCAGATAAGGAGAATATGAACTCTCATATACCATTATTTTAAAATGGTTTTTTTCATTACATCAATTGCCATTCTTGCACCATCTTTTACCGTCAGATTGATTTCCTTGTCTTTTTCGACAGCATTATTGACTGTTATGATACCGGAAAGCAGCCCAATTAATAAACCTCCGATGGTGTAAATCAATACAGTTTTCTTTTTCCAGTCCATTTTTATCACTCCGATTTGTCTTTCGTAAAAATATTTACAATGCCAGCACTTCTTGATCTCATGGCAATGAAAGGTTCCAGAATTTTTTTCAGGATATCAATGATCTTATCAGCCAGTTCTTCAACTTTTCCATCCGCTTCGGAAAGTACACGGTTTATTTCAACTTTTGCATCGTCGATCCGCGATGCGAGGAAAAAACATAGTACCGCAATGGCAGCATTGATTATAAACAATAAAAAAACATTTGCCGTGATAATAAAATCACGTATATTGTTATATAAATACTGTTTTGAAACTCCGACCCAGATCAGTATTGCAATGATCGCGATAAACACTGCAACTGAAATACATACCGGCCGATATATATTTTTTTTATCATCTGCCTTGTTTTTGATTAATTCTTCATCTTTCATTTTTACCACCATATACTATTTTACCGCTAAACATAAAATTTTTGAACAAAGATTGACTAATGATATAATATACATTATTAATATAACTGTTCAGAAAGAGTCAAATCAGCGGTATTCTTGACCTGAATGATACTCCTGAAGCTTATGCAGAGCAAATCGCTGCTGGCTCCCTCCGCTGACTTCGGACACTACTCTGAACTGCTCTGATTTTTTATTATCATGAGGGTCCTTTATCTTTGTTTATCAGACGCTCATGAACGGTCAGCAATATCTGCTGCTCGGAAGTTTTTTACAGGCCGAGAATATCTGCGGGCTGATTTTCGACAGGCACCGCGAATCTTCACAGGAAAAGATAAAGAAAAACAATTATGGCAAACAATAATTTAAATTCCGGAAATAATTATCCTGTACAGAACGGACCTCACCATTCACAAGGCGGCAATCCAAACCAGCCTTATCCGCAAAATAATCCGAACTTTAATCCCGGAGGCTATTATTACGGCGGAGCACAGGTTCCGTCAAATCAAAATTATCCAGGGCAGAACAGAAGCAATCAAAATCAATTTTTCCCGCAGGGATCTGTACAGCAAAAAAATCAACAGAATCAGCCACTGGCCGAAACACCGACAACCACAGACAGGAAAAGCAAAAACGGATTGCCTTTTTCCGAGATACTTTCCAGAATATTTGTGGGTTTGCTGACATTCTTCATTATTGTTTATATGGGATGGCTTTTTGCTCCGCGGATCCGCAATTCCATGACATTCTGGCCGACAAACACACCTACGCCGGTCCCACCCACTGCGACAGTTCCGGCCACAATGACTTTCACACCGCTGGCAACAAATACACCGACAATAGCTCCCACTGCCACTCCGGGGCCGATTTCCACCTATTGGATCGCTAATGGTAAAAATCTTGACCCAAGTGTTCCCAATGCGCCGGAAGGGCTTGTGATCCTGAGCGCGAAGAACAGTGCCGAAGTATCTCCGCCGCTTGACAGTATTTACTGGACCAGTTCCAGCCAGATCGTACAGGACTTGGGCAGGCTGAACTCACTTTACGACAGTGAATGGTACGCCACCGTGAATTACGGGTCTATCCGATATTTTATGGATCAAAGTCTGAAAGAAGGCCTATACGAAATATATGTAATGGATACTTATTACAGCTCGGGAGGTGATCTTGATTTTCTGGTTCAAATCGGTTCTCAGCAGCTGACTCCGCTTACCGGCAGTCAAAAAGTAAGCTTCATGTCCAGTCAATACGATCCCCGTCAAAGCATGGATACCTGGCGGAGTCTTGGGATTTATTATATTATGTCTTCCCGCGATATTCTGACCGTTTCCACGTCCTGGGGACAGAGAGATCAATACACATATGTCGCAGCGGACCGGGTTATGATCGTTCCCCGTAAGATAACAGATCTTGCACTGTTGAACGCACTGCCGACATTTGGCACACGGTTCATCATGGATGATACACAGGCAGATATCAGCGCGGGCAATAATCAGTTTAAAGAAACGATTTCGACATCATGGGATGATTCTTATCAGCTTATAATCAATCCAAAAAATAAATGTACTGTTGAATACAGTTCACAGGAACCCTGGCCTATCGGAGCCTACAGCATATACTTATATATTCCGGAAAGCAAAGGCGGACTTGATGCTGATATCGAGGTCAAAACGGATAATAATATTCTGGAAACAGTGGCCGGTTTATCAACCGTCAGAATGCATATCCCAACCGGCGGCAGCTGGGTCCTGGTCGGGCAATATAACACAGACCGTTACTATGAACGTCCTGTCAAATTCAAAGTCACTATAACGATCCCGGGAGGACAAACGGGAGAATATCCGGTCGATGCCATCGCCTTTATCAGGCAGCCGTTTACTGATTAATAAGTATTCCGGCTCAAAAGTACCGGAAACTGCAAATGATTTTTACCATACTTTATTTTGGCGGCTTCAGGTTCGGATTTTTTTTCATTAATCATAAACAACAGCCGACGGTCCGTGAATAAACCGTCGGCTGTTGTCATAATAATTTCGATCAGGAATATTGTTCAGTTCATCCCGAAACAGATATTTCGAACTTATTGATGAGTATGAGTTGACAATTATACTGACGTATCCCGAAAAATTATAATTATATTAATCTTCGTTGATCGTTATGATCCTGAAATTATACGGGAGTGCTAAGAAATATTTATTCGGATTTTCGTTATGTTTTTGTTCGTTGACCGGATTATTTGTGGCAGCCCACTCTTCCAGTTCTTTCTGAAATTTTTCAGCCTCTTTAATATCGTCAAAAATCGGATTTTGGGTTACAGGATATGTAGTAAATGGAGAGACCCCAATGAGAGTTGTGGGTTTCGCTTTACCGAAAGCTGTTTTTTTATCACAAACAACTTGATATTTCATATAATCTCCTTTTCTATATGTACTCAACAGATTGTTTGAGCTGTTTTATTTTATGGTTTATTCTTCCGGGAACTTTATTATCGTTCCGATAAAACTTCTTAGCGAAAGGGCAGAACAAAGATTCTGCCCTTTGCATATGTGCAATACATTACGGGATCTGCGGTACAGGAAGCGTAGATCCGCCATAGGGCATCATCAATACAGATGCTCCGTCTCCGTATTCTTTCAGCAAATCATCGATCGTCTGCTGCAGATCTTCTGCGTAATTAAAATGCAGCTTTTCCACGAAATCTTTTTTGAGGTCAGTATAAAGATAAATTTTCGCACGCTTCATCACCATGGCGATAGCTGCGGCTTTATGGCCGCCCAGCACAAATTCCCGTTCGATATGCGGGATCATGTCCAGCGGGTTCGCGTGATTGAGCATCCAATCCTCGAAATGTTTTTCCCCTAAACCCTCAATACCGGAGGCGATCCAAACGATAGCGCCCCCATTTCTTACGGCTTTTCCGGCATTATCAAGTGCTTTCTGAGCCTGATAAAGGTTCATATCCTTCGGGAACCCTCCTGCGGAAACGATCACAATATCCGGCTTTTTCGGAATTGGCAGACTATACATCTTATCCAGAAGTCTGCATCCGGCACGATGAGCCTCGATCACATCACCTGAAACACAATGACGGATCTGTTTGTGTTCATCCAGCACAACATTGACTTCACCGACCTCCGTGGAGACGGTGTCGCCCTT
>DAIMGK010000054.1:0-6891 GCA_036723985.1 Flexilinea sp. | reverse complement strand
TGACAATAAAAGCGACAGGGACAAATTTTCTTACAGAATCAATATCATAGCGTACCGGATTTCCTTCGATCTTTCCGGTCGCGGCATTCGGATCCACCATTCGGGAATGATTTTTCTGAATAGCTTCCCGCGTTGAAACGCCCGGCATGATCGCCTTCATCCCGCCGCTGTATCCGGCGAAATAATGATATTCGATATTCCCCATGCATATCACGCGGTCGGCTTCAGCTACGGGTTTGAAAATATCCACCGGCGTACCGTTTTCGGTCACACCAAGATGTACCATTTCTCCGTTTGAGTCAAGGATTTGATATTCGTCAAAAACCTTTTCACCGCAGAGCTTCTTCTTTTCCTCGTCTGTATGTCCCCTGTGGCTTCCAAGCGCTAATACGATAGATACGTCATCGTTTTTCACGCCTGCCTTTTTCAGTTCATCCAACACTGCAGGCAAAACCTTGTAGGAAGGCATAGGCCGGCTGATATCACTTGTTACAATAACGATTTTCTCACCGGGTTTTACAATTTCCCGAAGTTTCGGAGAACCTATCGGATTTTCAAGTGAATCAAGGATCGTTTTCTGTTCATCCAAAGGAATGTCCGGCAAATTCGCATGAAGTACATCCATGACATTTTCATCAGGTATCGTGATTTCAACCTGTTTCTTTCCGACCGCAAAAATCTGTTTCATTCTCTTGTACTCCTCCGAACCACCAATTCCGGTTCAAGAATAATATGTGATTTTCTCATCTCATCGCCGTCAATATTCTGCAGCAGCATTTCAGCTGCAGTCTTCCCCATCGCATTGCGCGGCTGGGCAATTGTCGTCATCTGGATTTGGGGCAGACCGGCAAGTGTTATATCGTCAAAGCCAACTACCCCTATATCTTGGGGAACATTATGGTCATTTTCCATTAGATACTGAAGGACACCTAAAGCGATCAGGTCATTTCCACAGAAAATTCCATCGGGAGCATCCGGAAGAGACATTATTTTTTCAGCAAGCCGATATCCGCTTTCTACAGAAAATCCGCCATATAGAATACGTTCTTCCGTAATATCCTGTCCCAGTTCTTTTAAACGGTCAAAATAGCCATCAATGCGAATCTGGTTCGACTGACTTTCCCGGGTTCCGCCGATAAAGCCAAATCTTTTATATCCCCGGCTTACCAGATGATCGGCAGCGATCTGGCCGCCTTTATAATTATCAACTTCGATGTAGGTATGATTTTCTCCGGGAATACAGGAAATCAGGATATTGGGGATAGGAAGTTTCGACAGATCAAGCGGATTTTTCCCTGCCGGTTTATAGATGATCCCATCAACACGCTGATTCTCCAGCTGCTCGATTTGTTTGGACTCGATTTCTGTATTCCAGTTTGTGCTGCAGAGAATCGTTGTATACCCTTTTTCATATGCGTATTCAGTGACCGCCAGCGCGATATCCGCAAAAAAAGGATTGGAAATGTCTGGAACAATTAACGCGATCGTGTTGGTTTTATTTGTTTTCAAAGAACGGGCATGAATATTTGGCCTGTACCCCATTTCCGCCGCAGCAGCAAGGATCCTTTCCCGCGTCGCAGCATTCACACCGCTTAAATTGTTCAGTGTCCGTGAAACCGTAGCGTAAGATACGCCGGTCGATTCCGCAATATCCTTAATGGTGACTTCACCCATCCCAAACATCCTGCTGAAGCAGTGTCCTCTTTGAACACTGCCTCAGTAATAAATTTCAATATCCACTCATCCATTCCGTACGGAAAAGATCATAGTTTCCGGTTCCTTATGACTTCCTGTATCTGTCACGGCGGAATGATTTGTGTTTTATCTAAATGCAGTAACAGACAAATTACAGGATCCCGAAACTTTAATGTTTCATATTCCGACTGTCCGGGACCCTGTATCTGTCAAGCTGCTTATTACTTCCGTGCAATTGCCTTTTTCGCGGCTTCGATCATCTTTTCGGGAGTCAACCCGTAGAATTCCGCAAGAAAGTCCACTGTACCGACCTGGCCGAACAGGTCCCGTACCCCGACCATCTCCATCGGTGTCGGGCAGTTTTCGCCCAGGCATTCCGCGACAGCCGCACCGAGTCCACCGGTCACATTTCCGTTTTCAGCGGTGACGACAGCGCCTGTCTTTTTAGCGTATTCCAGCACAAGAGCTTCATCCAGCGGTTTGATGCAGAACATATCGATCACGGCAGCTTCAATGCCTTCCTTTGCCAATTCTTCGGCAGCCTTCAGCGCCACGCTGACCATATATCCGGCGGCAATGAATGTTACGTCTTTACCGTCGCGAAGGACATTACCCTTGCCGAATTCGAACCTGGAATCTTCGGAATAGACCGCCACACAATTCTTGCGGCAAATCCGGACATATGTCAGGCCTTTGCGGTCTTTCAGATCCGGCAGAATTGATGCCAGCATCGCACTGTCAGTTGCATCGATCACCAATGCTTCCGGAATCGCGCGGTAGAGGCAGATATCTTCGAAAGGCATGTGTGTACCACCATTATAGGCAGCGTTGATACCGGAGTCTGAACCGATGATCACGACATTGTTTTTCGCGTAAGCAACGGACATAAAAGCCTGGTCAAATACACGGCGGCCGGCAAAAGAACCAAATGTATGGGCAAAAGGTTTCATACCTGTTGCGGACATACCGGCAGCGACGCCGATCATATTGGCTTCCTGAATGCCGACTTCTATGATCTGATCCGGATAATCCTTTGCGAGACCGTATGTACCGATGGAATTCATCAGATCCGCATCCAGATAGCATACTTTGCTGTCTTCCGCGACCATTTTTTTGATCGTCGCGCCGAAAACATTTTTCCCGGCAGCTTTTTCTTTTTCACCATTATATATACATTTAAACATTTATCGCCTCCTTAATTCAACGCAGCCTTCAGTGAGGCGATATAAGAATCCGCCTGTTCGGCGCTGACAGTAAGATGATGGTTCAGGAATGTTTCCGCGACCTCTTTCACACCGGCTCCTTTAACAGTGTCCAGTATGATCATTGCCGGTTTGTCACCCTGATTTGCCTTCGCGTCATTCACGGCTTCAACGATCTTATCCGGATCACTTCCGTCGATACGGAGCGTATACCAGCCAAAAGCCTTGAATTTCTCATCGACCGGTTCAATAGAGCAGATCTCTGAAGTGTATCCATCCAGCTGGCGTTTGTTGTTGTCAAGGAAAGCGATAAAATTGCCGAGCTTATGCTGCGGAGCAAAGAGCGCCATTTCCCAGACCTGGCCTTCCTGGCTTTCACCGTCACCCAGGATCAGGTAAACACGGCTGTCTTTTTTCTGCGCTTTCAGACCCAGCGCCAGACCGGCAGCAGTGGAAGCGCCTTGGCCCAGTGAACCGGTAGTCATATCGATACCGGGAGTCAGGTTTTTGTCACAATGGCTGGGAAGATGGGTTCCGTTGGCATTCAGTGTTTTGAGCATTTCCATCGGGAAATAACCCTTCAGCGCCAATGTCGCGTAAAGCGCAGGACCCGCATGACCCTTGGACATAACCAGACGATCCCGATCTTCCCAATCCGGGTTGCTCGGGTCAATATTCATAATTTCGCCATAAAGCGCGGCCAGACAATCCGTGATGGAAAGTGCTCCGCCGATGTGGCCAAAACCACGAGCTTTGAACTCTTCCAACTGTGCGATACGGATATCCAAAGCAAATTTCTTCAATTTTGATAACATTATTTATTATTCCTTCCGGCAATGGCTGCATTGCCACTTAACAGGCTGATTGCATTGCCGTTTATGACAATGCAATCGCCAATATTTCATAAAAGTATCTTCCTACAATGCCTTGTCGCGCTCGTAGGCTTTTTCCATCGCTGTGATCAGCGGCATCTTCTTTCCGGACATAAAGCGGACCATTGCGCCGCCGCCGGTACAGACATAGCTGATACTGTTCAGGTCAATGAATTTTGTCGCTGAACTGATCGTATCCCCGCCGCCGATAACAGAATAAGCAGGACTGTTCGCGATCGCTGTCCAAATGGCCTTTGTTCCATATTCGAACATCGGGTTTTCATAGACACCGGCAGGGCCGTTCGCGAATACGGTCTTCGCATTATTCAGGATCTCGGTATATGCGGCAACGGTCTTCGGCCCGATATCTGGATAAAGGCTGTCGATCGGCATATCCGCCACATCGATCTCAACACGCTGTCCGTCTTTTTCATAGGCGACATCCACCGGCATATAGATCTTCCCGGGGAATTCACTGAGGAAACGTTTGGAATCATCGACGAATCCCAGCAGATCCTTGTCTTTCAGGAATTTCAGCGTTTTTTCACCGATATTCACACCTGATGCGTAAAGCATGACCAGGCCGGTAACACCGGTAGTCAGGATAGCGTCAGCAGTCCCGTTTTCCAGCACCGGGCGCATCATACCGTAAGCATCCGATATCTTTGCTCCGCCAAGGACGAAGACACAGGGCTTTTCCGCGTTGTGCAGTACGTTGTACAGCGCTTCATATTCCTTGAAGAGCAGCGGACCGGCAGCTGTCGGAAGCAGTTCCTGGAATGCAACCATGGAAGGTGAATTCCGGTGTGCAGCGGAAAAGGCCTCATTGACGTAGAAATCGAACAGCGGAGCCAGTTTGCGGACTTCCCAGCAATGTGTGTATTCTTCAGCAGTCTGTTTCACATCTTTTTCAAATGTGGAGACTTCTTCTGTCAGATAGCGCAGGTTGCCGAGGATAACAACTTCACCGGATTTCAATGCTTCCACACGGGCAATTGCCGCAGGACCGCAAACATCATCGATATATTCGACAGTCTGTCCAAGCAGTTCCGAGAGCCTTTCGGCGTGTTCGTGCATATCGACCAGGTTCTGATAATCCAGCGTATCACCCTGGTGGGCAATGATCGCGATACCCGCGCCTTTGTCGAGCAGATCCCTGATAACCGGGATCGTTTTCACGATCCGGTTATCATTTACAATTTTCTTCGTCACAGGATCGACCGGAGAGTTGATATCCGGGCGGAGAAGAACTTTCTTACCCCGCAGATCGATCCCTTCGAGGGAACGCATTTTTACTTCCATTTGCCAAGTCCCAGATACTTGTTCGTTTCAGCGACAGCCTTGAGGCGATCGGTTTCCATGTTGCAGGCAGCGCGGATACCATCCATGGTTTCCGGAATGGTAACGGATTCCTGCGGAATGTTAATGGCGTACATGATGTCATCGCCGGATTCGACAATGCTGTCAGCCCACAGGCCGATCTCATACATGTCTCCGCGGCGGTTGCCCAGGTCGCGGGCATAGCGGAAGAAGGAAGCATTGCCCTTGAAGCCTTCGTCGATGGTGACGACACGGATGCGGTCATGGGTGAGGAACGCGTCCAGAGCCATCTGTTTCGTGATCTTTGTCTTACCCTTGGCAACAACGGTGATGATGTGACCGTGGGTGACAGGGGTGTGAACAAGGATACCGGTCGCTTCGATGTGCGGCATAATGGTCATGAGGTCGACAGCCTGGTGAGACGGTGCTTTGTCCATCTGAAGTGCGTTGGTCAGACCGCGGTGATAATCACCGGGATCCGCGACACGGCGGATGATGGTGATGGCGACCTTTTCGATGCCATAGGCACGATCCAGGCAGTCAACGGAGCGGATCAGACCGGTCGTATTGCAGGAAGTCAGCTTCAGATAATTCTGACCGACACCCTTTTCGTAGTTGGCATAACCATGGAAGAATACATCCGCAACGGTATTCTTTTCGCCGCCCTGGAAGATCGCCTTGGTGTTGTGCTTCAGATACAATTCCTTGTTCTTCGCACCGACACCGCCGGGGGAGGAGTCCAGCATGATATCGACCTTGTCGATCAGTTCTTCAAAAGTCCCGGAAACAGGAATTCCCGCGGCATCAAATGCAGATTTGTCCGCACCATCGACCAGATACAGGTCATAGGGCATGCCCTGTTCTTTCAGCGCGCGAATGGAAAGGGTTGGGGCGAGATCCGCAACACCGACCAGCTCCATATCGCCCTGACGGGCGACGCCATCAGCAAGACGCTGACCGATAACGCCGTAACCGGCGACACCAACTTTAATCTTACTCATACTTTTGCTCCTTATATTTTTATAAACCGGCTTTTTCTTTGATATATTTCCGGGCTTTCACCGCATATTCAAACGGATTGGCTTTCGCCGGATCCTGTTCAGCCTCAACCAGGACATATCCTTCATAATCATTTTCGGCAAGCACATCGAAAATGGAGGTGAAGTCAACATCACCATCGCCCGGGACAGTGAACACACCGGCGCGGACAGCATCCAGGAAGCTCATGTTCTGTTTCTTGACTTCTTCATAGACCTTCAGGCGCAGATCCTTGAGGTGGACATGCTTAATGCGCTTGATATATTTCTTCAGGACCGGGATCGGATCGATGCCGGCGAAGGAAAGATGACCGGAGTCGAAGAGGAGGAATACCAGTTCGGGATCGGTCTCATCCATCAGGCGGTCGATTTCTTCAACGGTCTGGACACCGGTGCCCATGTGATGATGGACAGTGAAGAACATGCCTTTTTCACGAGCAAGTGCACCCATTTCATTGAAGCCTTTGCAAACTGTCTTCCACTGTTCTTCGGTATAGACCGGTTTGTCGGGACCGAGGATCGGCACATCCAGTTTACCCTGGATGGAATTTCCCTGCTCGGAAGCACCGATGACTTTCGCGCCGAGGAAGTTCAGTTTGTCGCGATGTGCGATGAAATTCTGGATGGTGACTTCATAGGGTTCGCTGGTCAGCAGAGAGGAGAACCAGGCATTGCAGACCTGCAGTCCGCGGACATCCAGCTTATGCTTCAGGACAGCGGGATCCTTCGGGTATTTGTTACCGATTTCCGTGCCTTTGAAGCCTG